>DATABW010000200.1:0-2673 GCA_036259375.1 Woeseiaceae bacterium | reverse complement strand
AAGCGGCCGGCTACCGTCTCGAATTCGAGCGGCTGCGTCGTCGCGACCGGCTGGACGGCGGGTTTTTCGTTCCCTTCGACTGCCAGCCAGGTCACGGCCGACGATCCCCCGACCAGCAGAAGAACCGCCGCCGCCTGCGCGGTGATCCGGTTCCAGTCCCACGTGCGGGACGGGGGAGCGGAAATCGCGCGCTCGATGCCCGGCCAGAGATCCCGCTGCGGCGCGATGCCTTGTGGCAGTTGGCGGGCTGCCCGAAGCAGCGGATCCGGATCGCTGTCCTGTCGCCTGTCATCCCGATCGTTCATGCTTCACCTGCCGTAATGTCCAGTTGTTGGGCCAGCAGCCGCCGCGCGCGATGTAATTGCGCCTTGCTGGTGCCGCTGGCGATGCCGAGCATTTCGCCGGTCTCTTCGTGGCTGTATCCGTAAACCGCATTCAGCACGAACACGTGCCGGGCGCCGCTCGGCAGTTCCTCCATGGCACGCTCCAGGTCCCGCAGCCCGCCGCTGTCGCCCACCGCCGGCGCCTCGTCGGTCACTTCCGCGACGGCGCGCATCCGGTCCTGTTCCCGGCGCGATTTCCGCATGCGCCCGAGCACGGCGTTGACCGCGATGCGGTGCAGCCAGGTACCGAACGCGCTTTCGCCCCGGAAACGGTCGAGCTGGCGCCAGGCCTGGATAAACGCCTCCTGCGCGCAGTCCTCGGCCTCGGCTGCATTGCCGGTCATGCGCAGGCATAGCCCGTAGACGCGATCCACGTGCAGCCGATACAGCGCTTCGAATGCGCGCGTATCGGATCTCCTGGCCAAGGTCAGCCATTCCTGCTCCTCGCTCACCGATGTGGTCACGGGCCGGGTCTCACGCTCGACGCTCCCGAGGCCATCGGCCAAAACTGCTTGCAATGATCCATTCTCCTCACGCTTTGTCATTTCGATGCCCCGGGCCGGGCAATGGTTTACAGGAGGGCCGGGAATGGCGCTGCAGGAGCCGGTCTCACGGGGCGGCCGGCGATGGGCAGTTCCCGTGTTCTGTTATTATCCAACGGTCATGGCAGCGCGTGTCCAGCGGCGCACGCATTGAACAACAATAATCATGGCGCAAAAACAGATGGGGGGGCTGCACGGCAGCATGACGGCGTACTGGATCATCTACCTCGGCAGCGCGGAGTTCGCGCACCAGTACCTGGCGAAGCTCGAAAACTCTCCCTGTTGCAGGCGCCTCACGCGCCTGGGGCTGGCGCCGCCGGAGCAACTGCCGGGTCCGGCCGACCTCGTGCTTTTCGAAGCTCCGCCGGATTCCGGCGGCGGGCATGGCTCGGGTCAGCTCGTGCACGCGCTGAAGCATTACCCGCTGGTGGCCCTCACCGACCGTAGCAGCGAGCATCGCGGAATGGCGGCGGTGCGCATGGGCGCCCAGGGCTTTCTCTGCATCGACGACACGAGTGAAGAAGAGCAGCAAGCGGTGTTCCGCCACGCACGGCGGCGGCACCGCCTGCTCGCGCGTCTCTCCGGTGCCGACGCCAACATCCTGTCGATCCTGAAGAGCATCAACGATGGAGTCATCGTGGTCGACCGCTCCGGTCACGTACTGGACGTCAACCCGGCGGCGCGGACGATCCTCGGTGTCGCGCGCCCGGATCCCGAGATCGAGGGCCAGGCGGATTTCCTGTGCATTGCGGCCAACGGCGGCCGCATTGCCGACGACCAGCTGCCGCTTGCGAGAGCCCGACGCGGCGAAAAATTTTCGAACCTGCTGGTCGTCCACCGGATGCCCGGGCAGCCGGACATCATGCTGAGCATAAACGGGCAGGGCCTTTACGACAGCAATCGCGAGCTGGCCGGCGGGGTGATCACTTTTCGCGACGTCACGGACGTCACGCGTCGAACGCTGGCGCTGGAGAAGCGAGCCCAGTACGACGAGTTGACCCTGCTGCCGAACCGGAACCTGTTCCTGCGGCAGCTGGAAAAGGCAGCGGGCCGCGCGCGGCGGCGCGGCAGCTCGATCGCGGTGCTGTTCATCGACCTCGACCGCTTCAAGTCGGTGAACGACACGCTGGGGCACGATGCCGGCGACGAACTGCTGCGGCAGGTCGCGGAGCGGCTTTCGCGTAACTTGCGCATCGGCGACATCTCGGGGCGCTGGGGCGGGGACGAATTCGTCGTTTGCCTGGAGGACTTCGGGGAATCGCAGAACGCGGCGGCCGCGGCGCAGAAACTGGTGCTCGCGCTTTCGGAAAAATACGACCTGCGTGCGAGCGAGGTGTACGCGACGCCGAGCATCGGCATTGCGCTGTACCCCGAGGCGGGTGACGACATCGAGCGCGTGGTGAAAGCGGCCGACCTCGCGATGTACCAGGCGAAGAAGCGGGGCGGCGGCCGCTTCCAGTTCTATTCCGAAGCGTTGAACGCAAAGCTGCAGCAGCGTGAAGAGCTGGAACTGGGCCTTCGGCATGCGCTCGTGCGCGGCGAGTTCGTATTGCACTACCAGCCGCGGATCGAGGTGGGCAGCGGCCGCCTCATCGGTCTCGAGGCGCTGCTCCGGTGGCAGCACCCGCGCTACGGCCTGCTTGCACCCGCGCGCTTCCTGCCGATCCTGGAGTCCAGCGGCCTGATCCACTCTGCCGGCGAATGGGTGATCGACACCGCGTGCCGGCAGCTTGCCGCCTGGCAGCACG
>DATABW010000199.1:0-9003 GCA_036259375.1 Woeseiaceae bacterium | reverse complement strand
GCAGGTCGACGAACTCCTGGTGGTACGCACCGGAACGTTCTATGGCGTCCTTGAGCCGTTTTCGGAGTTCTCGGTCCATCAGTCCCCTGGCCTTCCTGAGCGTTCCGGGACGCCCTTGTCCCGGATGCGGCCGGATGCGATTCCTGCATCCCGCCCGTGCCTTTCGGCGCGCGAGACCGCGCCGACGACGGCATCACCGTCCCGGTCGGTTCCGCTGTGCTCCGCCGGCCGCCTGCTTGTCCCTGCGGCTTACCGGCTAACGTGAGAGGCGACAATAGATAGGTGCGCCCCGGGAGGTCTGTGATCGAACTCTCGAATCGGAAAAAAAGTTGGGAAAATTTTCCCGGACCGCCGGCCCGGGGCCCACGCGGCTCTTCAGGAGCCCTCATCGGCAGGTAAGGAGACGATCGTCTCGCCGTCGGAGTCCTGTTTCACCTCGCCGTTCTGCTCCTGCTGCTGCTGGCCGGGAGCGCTGCCGACCTGTATCGGAATGGCCATCGATTTCAGCATCGCGCCGTCTGCCGTTTCGACTTCGGCCGTGACGTTGAGATAAAGGCGCCCCTCCCGCTGCGGCACAACCGTTACCTGCCGGGTCTGAGCCTGCCGCGCGTTCACGCGCAGGGACACCTCGCGCAACTGCGATTCCGGAAAACTCAGGCTGCCGGTGTCCAGGACGTGCCAAGTGAGCTTGACGGGCGCATCGCCCTGCGTCGACGACACGGCGAGATCGATGTTCACGGGATGACCGACGATCGGCACGCCAACGATGTCGTAATCGATATCGACGGGCGCGCTGGGCTTGCCGGGCGAAGCCTCCCCCGGTGCCGCGGCAGACGTTTTTTCAACCCCGGCCGCCTCCGCGTCCGGCTCGCGGCTTTCGTCAGCCGCGTTCTTGCAGCCGGCCGCGAACGCCACAGCGGCGAGCAGCCCGATGATGCTCCGTGACAGATGTCGTTTCATGCTTGAACCTCGGATGGACTCATGGCGCTGGAGAGACGATGACGTCGAAGCAGGTCCGCGCCGGGTAGTCCGCGGGGGTCTGCTCGTCCTGGTAGCGGAATTCCACCAGCGCCATGGCGTATTCGCCGGCGACCAGCTCATTCGACGTCGTGAAAACTTCTTCGTTGGCAGCGCCGCTGAAACCCTGCAGCTCACCATTGACGACTGCGTTCTGCGATTCGCCGTTCAGCAGGATGCGGATATCCGGATCGCTCTGGTCGTGGTCGTTCTGCGGATCGTCCGGTGGCAACTCACCGAGATTGGTCGTCCGGATCTGGAAGCTGTAGCGCGCCGGCGTGTCGATCGTCATCCGCAGGAAGCGATGTTCGGAAAGCTTGTTGCCGTCGGCGACGAGTTCGTCGCCACTGTCCCGGTCGTACTGGCTGTTGCTGCAGACGTTTGTCGCCGATCCATCCGGCACGATTCGGGTGTAAACCGGCAGGACGTCGACGTCCGTCGTCGAGAGGATGCCGCCACTGCCGTCATTCGTCTCGCCATCCCCGAACTCGCTCATACCGTCGGCGCGGATGTTCTGCGCCGCCAGCAACTCGTTAATGAACCCGGCGTCGAGCGGATTTTCCTCTTTCAGTACTGCCGCGAACGAGAAGATGCTCGTGAAGGCGGAGGTGACTGCCTGCGCCCCGGTCATTACCCGGTAGACCGGGCCGAACCCGATGCTGCCGCTATCCACGCCGTCGGCGGCGGTATCCCACAAATCGTAGAGCAGTTCCATGACCGAGACTTCGTTGAACCATCCGGGTGTGCCCCCGCCCTCGTCCTCGATGTTGATGGAGAAACCGGACGAAAGCGTCGTGTCGCAATACAGTGCGTCCCCGAGCACCATGCCGGAGAGCGCCGTCGCGAAGCCCTCGCCAAAAGCCACCCGCATATCGAGCTCGTCCCCGAGCGAATGGGCGCCCCCGATGCTGTCGGAACGGGAAAACACGTCCTCGAAATAATGCCCCCATTCGTGAGCGACAACGTGATCGTCGAACTCGTCGGCATCGCTGCCGGCGGCTCCGAGAAGGAACAGGTTGTTCTCACTGCTGTAAAAGGACGTGCTGATGTCGCCATCTTCGATCCGACCGTCGGACGGCCGGTTCTCGCTGCTCCAGAAGATGTCGAGCGGCTCGAACGTGACCTGCGGGTCCTCGGCCAGCACCAGCAACATACCGGCATAGGCAGTGTCGAGCACCGCGAAAGGCGCCGCGGCGCGGGTGCCCGTATAGCTTGCAGTGCTGTCGTTCCAGCCGGTCGCCGCCGTCACGTCTCGGGTCACGTCGACGTTGCCGGAGTCGAAAGGGTCAGTGTCCAACACGTACAGCGGCCGTTGCTTGAGGGGAGCCGTAGTGGAGCGCGTGTTGTCGCGCACCTCGACGTCCCAGGAAGGACCGCCCGTGCGCTTCAGTTCGGCGCGCACCCGGATGTAGACCTCCGTACCCGAATCGACGCTGAGCGCAAAATCACCGGTATCCGTGGTGACGCCGGCATCGAGCACTGTGTCCGTCGCCGCATCCAGCAGCTGGATTGTCGCCTGGCGGATCGGGCGCTGTTGCACGGCGTGGAAATCCAGCCCCCGGCACGCGGCAGCGGGCGGGGCAAACTCGTAAACCGCCTTGCCCGAGATCGTGACGGGACCCCCGTCCGGAGCGCCGCCGCCATCGCCGGAGCCGCCACTGCTGTCACCGCCGCCCCCGCCACCTCCGCAGGCGGCCAGCAAACCCGCACAAATCGGCAGGAGCAGGCGGTTCCGCAACGATGAGAGAAGGCTGTTCGAGTGATTGAACACGTGTTTCCCGGATTTTGCTTTGCTGGTTGTGGCGGTTGGAATAGCGCAGTATGCGGGTTGCCGTGGCCAGGATGCGGACCTGCCCAAGGTCGCCACGGTCTTCCCGACCCGCACGATACATGAGATCTCAGCGCCGTTTGGCGTCCCGATCGCAGAATTGTTCCCGGGGAACCGGCAAATTTTCCATAATGCCGGGCGGGATTTTGCCGCAGTATTGCTAAAATCAGACGTGCGAACAGCACGAAAAATCACTAACAGGATCAAAGCGTGGGAAACAAGAAGGTACTCGTGACCGGCGGCGCCGGTTACATCGGCAGCCATGTCGTGCGCCAGCTCGGGGAAGCCGGCGAAAACGTCGTCATCCTCGACAACCTCTGCACCGGCTTCCGGGAGGCTGTCACCAGCGGCGAGCTCGTGGTCGGCGACACGGGCGACGCTGCCCTGCTGGAGCGGCTGTTCGAGGCTCACGAAATCGACACGGTCATGCACTTCGCGGCGCACACGATCGTGCCCGAATCCGTTGCCGACCCGCTCAAGTACTACGGCAACAACACCGCCAGCAGCCGCACGCTGCTCGCCGCCGCGGCACGGCACGGCGTTCGCAACATCGTGTTTTCGTCGACCGCTGCGGTGTACGGCGTTCCGCCGGACGGCCGCGCCTCGGAAGAATCGCCGACGCGACCGATCAATCCTTACGGCACGTCCAAGCTCATGACCGAGTGGATGCTGCGGGACCTGGCGGCGGCCGGTGGACCGGCTTACGTCGCGCTTCGCTACTTCAACGTCGCCGGCTGCGATCCGGGCGGGCGTATCGGGCAGTCGACGCCGAAGGCGACGCTGCTGGTCAAGGTGGCCTGCGAAGCCGCCGTCGGACGCCGGAGCCACGTCTCCATTTTCGGCAATGACTACCCGACGCCGGACGGCACCGGGCTGCGCGACTATATCCACGTGGAAGACCTCGCGACCGCTCACCTCGATGCGCTGGCCTATCTCAGGAGCGGCGGTGAATCCCGCGTCCTCAACTGTGGCTATGGGCACGGCTACAGCGTGCGCGAGGTCCTGAGCGCGGTGGAGCGAGTTCACGGCGAACCGTTGAAGATCATCGAAGAGGCGCGGCGCGCCGGAGACCCGCCGGAACTGGTCGCCGCTGCCGACAAGGTGCGCGACGTGCTTGGATGGACGCCCCGGTACGACGACCTCGACGTGATCGTTCGGACCAGCCTCGACTGGGAGAAGCGCATCGCCGCCCGCGATCCCGGAGCTTACTGGGCCGCATGAGGAAGCGTGGAGGCGGTCCCCATTTCGCCATGCGCCGTGTAGGATGAATGCTGCCGCGCCCACGCCCGGATGCCCGACATGAGACTGCCTCGTCCACGCTCACTTAACGGACTGATTTTGGTCGGTTTCGGGCTGGTCGCCCTGCCGCTGCTCCTCGCGATCGTGTGGGCGCTCGTCAATCTCGACCGTCTGGCCGAACAGAGCGGCCAGCTGGTCGAGACGGGTGTAACCACGGCGCAGAACAACCGGCAGCTCGCGCAGCAGGTGGACTCGCTAGAACGGCTGGCGCGCCAGTACCTCGTGCTCCGCACCCCCAACAGCCTTTCACTCTTGCGGCAGGATCTCGAGTCGCTCGAAGAAACGCTGGATTTCATGATGCCGATCGCCGAACGGGCGGACGCACGAAGTCTCGCGGCGGGCATCCGGGCCAACGCGAGACACATCATCGGGGGCCTGCCGGAAGACAACGTCACGCCCGTCGACACCGAGCGGACCATCGCCGAGTTTGCGGGCCTGCGGCAGGACGTCGGCCGCCTCGGCGCCACGCTCCAATCCCACATCGAGCAGGAGCTCGCCGACCTGCAGGCGAGCATCCGGCGAGCGCAGCAGATCTCGGCCTGGCAGACGGCCGCGCTCGTGCCGGGAACCGTGCTCCTCGTGCTCTTTTTCACGTTGCTGGTCGCCCGGCCCATCCGGCAGATCGACCGTGCGATCAGCCAGCTCGGGCAAAGCGGCTTTTCCCGCTCGATCGAGGTGACGGGGCCGAGCGATCTCGAGCGGCTCGGCCGCCAGCTGGACTGGCTGAGAATCCGCCTCCTCGAGCTCGCGCAGGAGAAGAACCGCTTCCTGCGCCACATGTCGCACGAGCTGAAGACGCCGCTCGCCAACATCCGCGAAGGCACCGAGCTCCTGCTCGACGGCACCGTCGGCGAACTCGAAAAGCCGCAGCGCGAGGTGACCGACATCCTGCGTCTCAATGGCCTGAAATTGCAGCAATTGATCGAAAACCTCCTGAGCTTCAGTGCGTGGCAGACGAAGAGCGAAGTGCTGACCCTGTCGGAGTACCCGCTGCGGGCCCAGGTCCTCTCGGTCGCCAAAGCACAGCGTCTGGCCCTGAAGAGCGCGCAGGTCCACCTGCGCCTGGAAGTCGAGGATTTCTCCGTCACCGCCGACCACGACAAATTGCGAACGGTTTTCGACAATTTGTTGTCCAATGCCCTCAAGTTCACGCCGAAGGGGGGGATGATTACGGTCCGCGCAACACGTACTCCCGAAAGCTTCGTCGTCGAGTTCGCGGACACCGGGCCTGGCATACCGGAAGAGGAACGGCCGCGCATCTTCGAGGCATTCTTCCAGGGCAAGCGGAAACAGGGCGGCCATATCGCCGGCACCGGCATCGGGTTGTCCGTCGTTCACGAATGCGTGCTGGCGCATGACGGCGCCATCGAACTGGTCGATTCGGAAGAGTTCTCCGGCGCTCATTTCCGCATCACGATTCCGCAGCAGCGCGAGGCACAGGTGGAGAGGTTTGCCGCCAGTGCGTAAGTCGCTGCTCCGCAGGCTCTGCGTGCCGGCCGCTGCCGCGGCGGCGCTGGCCCTGGTCGCCGGCTGCGTACCCTTCAAGGACTGGCTCGCGGAGGACGCCGGCCCGGACGCGCGGCCAATCGTCGTCGGCAGCGAGACCCCGAGCCTGTATGTGCAGGAAATGTACGAGCTCGCGAGCGGCGACCCCGTAACGCAGGCGGAGATCTACGCGGACGCGTCGGCCGCCGCATCGCTGACGCCCGACCCGGTCTCGCGGCTGCGGTTCGCACTCGTCCTGGCGACCCCCGGCCACACCGGCAGTGATCCGGAGCGCGCCCGGGACATGCTGCGCAGTTTGCTGTCGCAGCCCGAGCTGTTGACGCCGGTGGAGCGGTCGCTCGCCGTCATTCACCTGCAGAACGTCGAGGAGCGGCTGGTGCTCGGCGCCGAAGCCCGGCGCCTGCAAGCCGAGAACTCGCGCGCGGAGCGCACCGAGGAAGCCGCCGTAGCCCAGCGTATCGCCGCGGTCGAGGCGGAGAACCGGCAGCTCAGGCAGTCGCTCGCCGAAGCGGAAGAAAAGCTCGAGGCCATTACTACGATCGAACGGTCGATTCGCGAACAGTCGGACAACAACAACAGCAATCGGTAGAATCGGCGTCCCTTTTTCCACTACGCAACGCGAATCTGATGGCAACGAATCGCATGGCAACGAAACTGACTGAAACCAAAGGCAAAATACTGCTGGTCGATGACGATCCCGGCCTTTTGCGCCTGCTCAGCATCCGGTTGCGCGCAGAAGGCTACGAGGTGGAAGCCGTGGAAAGCGCCGAGCTTGCGTTAGCCGTGCTGCACCGCTTCCACCCGGACCTCGTCATCACCGACCTGCGCATGGACAAGATGGACGGCATTGGGCTCCTGAAAGAGCTGCAGAGCCGCTCGCCGGGGCTGCGCGTGCTGATCATCACCGCGCACGGCACGATTCCCGACGCCGTGGTAGCCACGCAAAGCGGTGCTTTCGGCTTCCTGACCAAGCCGATCGACAAGGACGAGTTGATGACCACGGTCGAGCGCGCAATGAAAGTGTCGGGCGTGCCGGCCGTGGACGAGGACTGGGCCGAGGAGATCATCACCCGCAACCAGGGGGTGAAGGAAATCCTGGCGCAGGCGCGGATGGTCGCGGGGTCGGACGCACGCGTACTGATCACGGGCGAATCCGGCACCGGCAAGGAACTCCTGGCGCGCGCCATTCACCGGGCGAGCCCGCGCCGGGAGAAGCCTTTCGTGGCCATCAACTGCAGCGCAATGGCGGAGAACCTGCTGGAGTCCGAACTATTCGGCCACGAGAAAGGTGCGTTCACCGGCGCGACCCGCAGTCACAAGGGACTGTTCCAGGCAGCCGAAGGCGGCACGCTGTTGCTTGACGAGATCGGCGACATGCCGATGCGCCTGCAGGTGAAGCTGTTGCGCGTGCTCCAGGAGCAGCAGGTGCGGCCCGTGGGCAGCACCGAAGCCATCCACATCGACGTGCGCGTCATTTCGGCGACGCATCGCGACCTGATGGACATGTTGCGCCAGGGGCGCTTCCGCGAGGACCTCTACTACCGGCTGAACGTTGTCAACATCAACATCCCGCCGCTGAACAACCGGCGGGAGGACATCCCGCTGCTGGTCGCCCATTTCCTGCAGGAGATCGCGAAGGAAGCGGGACAGGAACGCAAGGTGTACGCGCCCGAAGCGGTCGAGCTGCTGGTCACGGCGGAATGGCCGGGGAACATCCGGCAACTCTACAACGTGGTGCGGCAGAACGTGGCCCTCTCCCGCTCCCCTGTGATCAGCGGCGAGCTGGTGGCGCATTCGCTCGGGGATCACGCGGGCAAGCTCGCCTCATTCAGCGAGGCGCGCGACGAGTTCACGCGCAACTACCTGTCGCAGATCCTGCAGATCACGATGGGCAACGTCAGCCAGGCGGCACGCCTCGCCAAGCGCAACCGGACCGATTTTTACAAGCTGCTGGCCCGCCACGACCTGAACCCGGACGCGTTCAAAACCCGCTGATTGATAAAAAAGGTCGAACCGCCAGACCTCGACGGTTCGACTCTTCTTCTTCTTCTTCCTGACTTCGCAAGCGCCCACCATGCGGGCGACCCGGCGCCGGACCGCCGCGGGACGCCTTCCCCCCATCGGAGGCGGCCGCGCGCGCGACACGGTGCGGTCGCCCGCATGGCGGGCGCCTGCAACGGCGGTTACTTATTGAATCTGCCGGTGCGCCTCATTCGACAAATCGCTCTCGAGACCGGAGGAATCGTATGCCGACAGGCTGAAATACCAGTCGCCCGGCACCAGGTTTTCCACGACGTAGGTGGCGACGCCGGGCGTGTTGATGTCGATCTGGTAATCGTAGACGCCTGACATGCGCCCGTAGTGGATCGTGTAGCCGGCGAGATCGGTGAGCGCCGTGCCGTCCGTGCGCTGGGTAGGCGCCTCCCACGACAGTGTCGTCGAGCCGGTCCCGGTGCTTTCCCGGTTGATGACGATCGTATCGCTTCGCGAATCCCCGGCAGCATCTGTCGCCGTCACGGTGATCGTGTTGGCGCCAAGTTCCAGCGGAACCTGGTCCACGGTCCAGCTGCTCGTGCCGCTGGCCGTCCCCGTCTGCCCCTTGTCGCTGCTCCAGGAAACGGTACTGACACCGGCATCGCTGTTCGCCGTGCCGGAAATGTTCATCACATCGTCGGTGGTGTCGATCTGGTCCGCATTGGGACTCGTTATGGCGATGGTCAAGCCCGAGGCAGAAGGCTGCTGGGCGTTATCCGTCGCGGGGGCCCCTCCCCCGGATCCCCCGCAGGCGGCAATCGAAAACGCCACCATGAGAATTATCGAATTAAGCCATGCAGACCGCTGCTTCTTCATCCTGCCATTTCTCCTTTTATTGGCAGGCAAACTCGTCTGGGAGGAGGGAGAAGCAAAGGCCGCCTCGGCGGTCAGGCCATCCGGTGCGTGGGCTCGCTAAGACCGCCGCATGCTTTTCAGGCAAGTTCGGCGGAAGAACCGCGGCTTCACCCGCCGGTTCTTTTCCTGGCAACCCCGCTGTCCGTGGACTCGCGTCCGGATCGGTGGCTTTGCGTCCCCGCCTTCCAGCGGGTTTGCCTTTAGTCAGTTGGGTACGGACCCCTGTTTGTAAGCCGTGATGACGTCCTTAACCGGCGCACCGCGGCACTTCTTCCACCCACGCAAGAGGAACCGGGCGGGCTCGAGCCCGTCGGAGTCTTTCGTGGCCGCGTCGATCGCCTTGATTCGAATTACTTGTCCGGATCGATCCGGCAGTGCCCCCAAAGCGATGTCGGCGTATCTATAGCAACTCGCGTGCCACTATCCGTTTTTTGATGCAGCACCAACGACTTACAGATGCCGGC
>DATABW010000198.1:0-2363 GCA_036259375.1 Woeseiaceae bacterium | reverse complement strand
CCCGCCCGCCACCGGCGAGCACACGGTCGCGGTGCTGAAAGCTGCGGGCTTCTCCGCGACCGAAATCACGCGATTGAGTAAGCAGGAAATCATCTAGTGTCCTGTGGGCGGACGGAAGTCGCGCGCGCTCTGCTGACGCTGAGCCTGATCGCCACGCTGGCGGGCAGCCCCGTGCGCGCGCAGCTCGACTCGGAAGCCAGGCCGGCAGCGAACGAGAAGACGCTGCCGGAGGTTCCGACCGGTGAGCAGCTGGAAGCCGCGGGGGCAACCATCGGTAAGATCGTGCTGCTGAAGGAAAACGTCTTCGATCCCTCAAAGCCGGGAGAGGACAACTGGCTTTACCGCCTGGCAAACCGCTGGCACATCCTGACGCGTGATTCGGTCATCCGGCAGCAACTCCTTTTCCGTGAAGGTGACCCTTTCTCGCAACGCCTGCTCGAAGAATCTGCGCGGCTGCTGCGGGAGAACGACTACCTGTACACGGCGGTCGTGGAGCCGCTCAGCTATGCCAACGGCGTCGTCGATATCGTTGTCAGGACGCGCGACCTCTGGACGCTGACACCGGGTGCGTCGATTTCCCGTTCCGGTGGCGAAAACGAGTGGCGGGTGAGCCTGTCCGAGAAGAATCTCCTTGGGCGCGGCGCGCGGCTGCGCCTGGCCTACGAGGAAGACGTGGACCGCCAGGCCACGACGTTTGAATTCTCCGACCGGAACTTCGGTCACAGCTGGGTGAACGTGGCACTCGCGCTGTCCGACAAATCGGACGGCACCACCAGCATGTTGAACGTCGCCAGGCCTTTCTACGCGCTGGAAACGCGCTGGTCGGCAGGTTTCAATTTCCTCGACGACGTGCGAGAGGACCGGCTTTACGAGCTCGGCGAAGAGGTTGCCGAATACCGGCACGAGTCCGACTATTTCACGGCTTTCGGCGGCTGGTCGAGCGGACTCGAGAACGGCTGGGTGCGGCGCTGGACCGCTGGCGTCGTCTATGACACCCAGCGTTTTTCCGAGGTCGCGATGCCGCAACTGCTCGCGGCCGTTCCCGAAGACCGCCGCCTGGTGTACCCGTTCATCGAGCTGGAACTGCTCGAAGACGATTTCGAGGTTACGTCCAATCGCGACCACATCGGCAGGCCGGAAGACTTCTACATGGGGCAGCGTCTCACGGCGAGAGTCGGATACGCTCCCGAAGCCTTCGGTTCCGACAGGAACTCGGTCGTGTATGCGGTAGACGCGAGCCGCGGGCTCGGCCATATCAAGAACAAGGCCCTGTTTCTGTCGGCAACGGCCTCGGGGCGCTTCGATGGCGGAGACGCGGTGAATACCGTCGCGGGCCTGCAGGCGCGTTACTACAACCAGATCACGAACAAGCGACTGTTCTTCGTGACACTGGACGCCCAACTGGGTCACGAGCTGGACCTGGAGAACCCGATCGAACTCGGCGGCAACACCGGGCTCCGCGGCTACCCGCTACGTTACCAGGTGGGTGACGCCAGCCTGCTGTTTACGATCGAACAGCGCTACTACACCGACTGGTACCCGTTTCGCCTCTTCAGGGTCGGGGGCGCGGTGTTTGCTGACGTAGGCCGAACCTGGGGCACGCATCCTGTAGGCGGCCGCTCGCTGGGATGGTTGAAGGACGCGGGCTTCGGGCTGCGCTTCGGACCGACGCGCGGCGGCGATCACGAAGTCATCCACCTGGACATTGCCTTTCCCCTGGATGGGGATGCGTCGATCGACGACGTGCAGATCCTGCTGGAATCCAAATCGAGCTTCTGATCTCGCAGCCGTTGCGAGGGCGGCTATTCGCCGCCGCGCCGCACGTCCGCGGCGGGCAGTTCCAGACGGACGGGCCGTGGGGCGGTCACACGCTCCGTTGCGCGGCTTTGAGCGTGTTCGACATCAGCATCGCGATGGTCATGGGGCCGACGCCGCCCGGGACCGGCGTAATGGCGCCCGCGATCTCGGCCGCCTCGTCGAAATCGACGTCACCCGTCAGCTTCGTCTTCCGCTCGCCGCCCACCGTCTGCTCGACGCGGTTGATGCCGACGTCGATCACCGTCGCGCCGGGCTTGATCCAGTCGCCCTTCACCATCCGCGGGCGCCCGACGGCTGCCACGAGAATGTCCGCCTCACGCGCTACCTCGGCCAGGTCGCGCGTGCGGCTGTGGCAGATCGTCACCGTGGCGTTCGCCTTGAGGAGGACGCTCGCCATAGGTTTGCCGACGATGTTGGAACGACCGACGACGACCGCCTCGAGCCCCGCTAGCTGCGGGCGCACCGAACGGATCAGCAGCAGGCAGCCGAGCGGCGTGCACGGCACCAGCGCCGGCGCGCCGGACGCGAGGCGGCCGACGTTGAGC
>DATABW010000197.1:0-1882 GCA_036259375.1 Woeseiaceae bacterium | reverse complement strand
GGCTTCGACGAAGAGAAACGCGGCTACGAGAACGCGCTTCTCTACGTGATGAACCGCGACGGTTCGAACGTCCGTGCGCTCACTGCGGACCTGGACCGCTCGGTGGGCAGTCCCGCCTGGCACGGCAATGGAAGGGGCATTTTCGTCGGCTACGACGACCGCGGCGTGGGCCGGCTGGCGTTCGTCACCCTGGGGGGCGAGGTTTCCACCTTCGAGCACGATCTGAGCGGCGAATCGCTGGGCCGACCGTACACGAGCGGCAGCTTCAGCGTGGCGCAGAACGGCGCTTATGCGTTCACCTCCGGCAGCGCAACGCGTCCCGCCGACGTCGCGGTGTCGCGGAATGGTGGCGAAGCGCGCCGTTTGACGGCGCTGAACGAAGACCTCCTCGGCCAGCGCGACCTGGCCCGCATCGAGGCCGTCACCTGGGAATCGTCGCACGACGGCCGCACGATCGAAGGCTGGATCGCCTATCCGCCGGGTTATGAGCAAGGCCGGCGGTATCCTTTCATTCTCGAAATCCACGGCGGACCGTACTCGGCCTACGGGCCGAACTTCTCCGCCGAAGTCCAGCGCTATGCGGCAGAAGGCTTCGTCGTGCTCTACGCCAATCCTCGTGGCAGCACGAGCTACGGCGCCGATTTCGCACATGAGATCCAGTACGCCTATCCCGGTCATGACTACGACGACCTGATGTCCGGCGTCGATTACGTCATCGAACGCGGGATCGCGGATCCCGAACGCCTTTACGTTACCGGCGGGTCCGGCGGCGGTGTGCTGACCGCCTGGATCGTCGGCAAGACGGATCGCTTCCGGGCCGCGGTGGTCGCAAAACCGGTGATCAACTGGCTGAGTTTCGTGTTGACGGCCGATATGTACCCGTTCTTCCGCATGGCGTGGTTCTCGGAGGATCCCTGGGAAGATCCGGAGCAGTACTGGGAGCTGTCGCCACTGTCACTGGTGGGCAACGTGAAGACGCCGACCGCGCTGATGACCGGAGAGGAAGACTATCGCACGCCGATCTCTGAATCCGAGCAGTTCTACCAGGCCTTGAAGCTGCGGCAGGTGGATACGGCGCTGATACGCGTACCGGGCTCGTCGCACTACATCGCGGGCAGGCCGTCGAGCCTGATCGCGAAGACCGACAACATCATGGCCTGGTTCCGGCGTTACGAAAAAGACTAGCCCGGACGATCGACCAATGGCCCGGGCCGAACCGATGCCGTCGTGACCCGCGCGCTGCTGTTTGCGATCGCCGCCTCCAGCGCCCTCCTGATCGGCGGCGCCATTGGCGCGTGGTGGCCGCCGCCCCGGCGCTTGACCGGCGTGCTGCTGGCATTCGCCTCCGGAGCGCTGTTCGCCGCCGTGGCGTTCGAGTTGTTCGAGGATGCTTTCCGGTGGGGCGGCGCGTGGCGTGCCGGCATCGCATTCTTCACGGGCGCCACCGTGTTCATCGTAATCGACACCCGGCTCGAGCGATATAAACAGAGGCGGCACGCCTCCGGTGCGGCGATAGGCTTTGCGCTGCTCGCCGCGGTCACGCTCGATGGGGTGCCGGAGAATCTCGCGATGGGCGTGTCGCTGGTCGAGAGTGCGAGCGTCACCCTGCTCGTCGCCATCTTCGCGTCCAATCTCCCGGAGTCGATCGTGGGCGCGCAGAAGATGCGCGAATCGGGCCTCCCGCACGGCCGCATCATGCTGATCTGGGGTGCGACCGCTCTGCTGCTCGCCGCTGCTGCCGTGGCGGGCTACGCCGCGTTGGACGACATGAATCCGGAAATGCTGGCGTGGCCGCTCGGCTTCGCGGCCGGCGCCGTACTGGCATCGCTCGCCGACACGCTGATGCCCGAGGCGTTCCGCGAAGGCGGCCCCAACGTCGCGT
>DATABW010000196.1:0-7890 GCA_036259375.1 Woeseiaceae bacterium | reverse complement strand
GGTCGAGCCGGTCAAGCGCCGCGCGCCGCGCCGGGTGCGGCTGTTCTCGACCCGGACGACGGTCGAGTTCGATCTCGACGCCGCCAACCGGCGCACGATCATGGAGCTCACTGCAGGCGACCGGCCCGGCCTGCTCAGCATCGTCGGGCAGGCCTTCGTCGACCTCGGTATCGACATCGAGACCGCCAAAGTGATGACAATCGGCGAGCGTGCCGAGGACGTGTTCTACATCGTCGACGAGCGCGGCAAGCCGTTGCCGGATGCCTTGTGCCGTGAGCTGGAAGAACGCCTGACCTCGACGCTCGGCGCGGAGAAATGACGCTCATGCAGCAACTCGCGGACACGATCGACCAGGGATGGCGCGAGCGCGAAAATCTTTCCGCCGCTCCGTCGCGCCTGCGGGACGCCGTCGCCGAAGCTGTCGAGCTGCTGGACTCGGGGAAGGCACGCATCGCGGAGTGCATCGACGGTCGGTGGCAGGTGCACGAATGGCTGAAAAAGGCCGTGCTGCTGTATTTCCGCCTGCAGGACAACCTCGTCGTGCGCGGAACCCACAGCAATTTTTACGACAAGGTGCCGCTCAAGTTCAGCGGGTACGTCGAAACCGATTTCAGCCGCGCCGGCATCCGGGTCGTGCCGGACGCGCTGGTGCGGTTCGGCGCGCACGTCGCCGAGGACGTCGTACTGATGCCCTGCTACGTCAACATCGGCGCGCACATAGGCCGCGGCACGTTGGTGGACACATGGGCAACCGTCGGGAGCTGCGCACAGGTCGGCGAGAACGTGCATATCTCCGGCGGCGTCGGGATCGGCGGTGTGCTGGAGCCCTTGCAGGCGGCGCCCACCATCATCGAGGACGGCTGTTTCATCGGGGCCCGCTCCGAAATCGTCGAAGGCGTGATCGTGGAGCGCGGGGCGGTAGTCTCGATGGGCGTCTTCATCGGCCAGAGCACGAAAATCTACAATCGCGAAACCGGCGAGGTTACCTACGGGCGTGTGCCGGCGGGTGCCGTGGTGGTGCCGGGCAATCTGCCGTCGGACGACGGCCGGTATTCCCTGTACGCCGCCGTCATCGTAAAGCAGGTTGACGAAAAAACCCGGAGCCGGATCGGCCTGAACGAATTGCTGCGCAATATCGATTGAATAAAAAATGACTGTTTGTCGATCTGGCCTTGGAGCCCGTTCCAGGATGGAAAGTATTTACTACAATTTTTTAGCTGCAGTTGCTCGGCCCGATGTCAGCCGCTGACGCCGCTCTCGCGAATCTGGCGGACAAGGATCCGCTCATCCACCTCCTGTGCGACCTGCTCCGCCGCCCGTCGGTGACGCCGGACGACGCCGGCTGCCAGGCGCTCCTCGCTTCCCGTCTCGCCGCTTGCGGCTTCACCTGCGAATCCCTGTCGTTCGGCGACGTCACCAATTTGTGGGCCCGGCGCGGCAACGCTTCGCCACTGTTTTGCTTCGCCGGTCACACTGACGTCGTGCCGCCCGGCGAGGCATGCGCCTGGCAATCCGATCCGTTCGCGCCGTCGCTGCGGGACGGACTCCTGTACGCGCGCGGCGCCGCCGACATGAAGAGCAGCCTGGCCGCCATGATCGTCGCCGTCGAACGCTTCGTGCACGAACAGCCCGATCACTCCGGCAGTATTGCGTTCCTGATCACGAGCGACGAGGAAGGTGAAGCGCGCGACGGCACGTTGAAGGTCATGGAGACGCTGCGTGGGCGCGGTGAGGAAATCGACTGGTGCATCGTCGGTGAACCGTCCAGCCAATCGGCGATCGGCGATACGGTCCGCATCGGCCGGCGCGGGTCGCTCTCCGGGGAACTGGTCGTGCGAGGAACGCAGGGGCACGTGGCCTATCCGGAGTTCGCCGACAACCCGATTCGCCGCTTCGCCCCGGCGCTCGCCGAGCTGTACGCCACCCGCTGGGACGAGGGCAATGACTACTTTCCGCCCACCGGATTCGAGTTCGTCTCAATCGACAGCGGCGCCGGAGCTCCGAACGTCACCCCCGGCGAATTGCGCGGACACTTCAACTTCCGCTACTCGACTGAATGGCACCACGAGAGCCTGCAGCGCAAGCTCGAGGCGATCCTCCGTTCGCACGAGCTGCAATTCGAGGTCCGCTGGCACCTGTCCGGCGAGCCCTTCTTTACCCGTCCCGGCAAGCTGACCGACGCCGTGTCACAAGCCGTATCGGATGCAACGGGCTCCCGTCCCGAGCTGTCCACCGGCGGGGGCACCTCTGACGGGCGTTTCATCGCGCCCTCGGGAGCCGGCGTCGTCGAACTCGGACCGATCAACGCATCTATTCACAAGGTGGACGAACACGTGCAAGTAGCGGACCTTCCGAAGCTCTGCGACATCTACCGGCGCATACTGGAACTCCTGCTCCGGTAGGCATCACGAACGACGCAGGTTGTTCCACAATCCGACCGCGCCGAGCAGGACAATCGAGATCAGCACCCACGCGGGCATCGAGAGGCCCAGGAACTGCCAGTCGACGTTCGCGCATTCGCCCGAGCCGCTGAAGATAAGGCGGAGGGCGTCGACAAACGGAAAGCTGTCGATGATGTAATCGAAGCCGGGACCGCAGGCCGGTACACGGTCGGCCGGCAGGCTCTGCAGCCATACATGGCGACCGGCAACCGCCACGCCGGCGGCAGTGGACAAGGCGATCAGGGCCGCATAGACATAACGCCCCCACCCCGCCGGATTATGCAGTGCGGCGACCAGGAACACCGCTCCCAGCGCCGTTACCGCCATCCGCTGGAACACGCAGAGCGGGCAAGGCTCGAGCAACAGACCGTACTCGGCGTACAGCGCATAGCCCATCAAACCGGCACAAGTCGCGAAGCCCGCAGCGTTCAGGCCACGCCTGCCCGGCACGTTCATGAGCAAATCAGTGACCCGGCTCGCATGGGGCGGCACGATGACCGAAAATGCGGCCCAAGGCAACCACCGTCAGGCAGCGACGCGCTCACGCACGTAAGCCGGTACGAGTGCTTCAGGCGCGATGGCCTCGCCTGCGGCGTAGGAGCGGCGCCCGAGCTCGAGCAGGTAACGGGCGCGTGGCCATTGCACGCCGGCGACGCCGGCGAACAGGTGCTCGTTCAGCGCCAGGAGATCCGGGTAGCGCCGCCAGCCGTCGCCGGCCGCGTACCGGTTCCCGGAGTCGCCGCGGGTCAGACCCTCGAGAGCCGCGACAGATTGCAGCACGATGTCGCCTTCGGCGAGCGGTACGTCGCCTTCACCGCGGCGGTAGGAGCCGAGATACACTTCGTTCATATGCGCGTCCTGCGCGACCAGCACCCTCGTGGCCTCCGAATCCTGCAGCGCTTCCGCCGCGACGGCCGCGAGCGACGACACGGCGACCAGCTCCAGCCCGGCAGCGTGGCAGATGCCCTGCGCCACCGATGCGCCGATCCGCAACCCGATGAACGAGCCCGGGCCGTTCCCGAGCACCACCGCGTCGAGATCCTCCGCTGCTATGCCGCCCCGCGCGAGCAGCTCCCGAATCATCGGCACGAGCAGGCGCGTGTGCTCCTTCGGTTGCACCTCGTGCCGCTCCAGGGTGGCGTCTCCCAGCGCGAGCGCCACGGAACAGGCCGCCGTCGAGGTATCGAGCGCCAGCAGCTTCATACCGCCTGCCGCCGCTCTGCAATCCCCTCCGCGTGACGCTGGAAGAACGCCCCGACGTCGCCTTCGGAAGAAGTGCAGGGCATCGGAGCAAGGCTTTCCAGGAAGATGCTCCCGTAGCGCTTCGCTGTGATCCTCGGGTCGCAGAGCACCACCACGCCGTAATCGGCGTGATCGCGCAATAGCCGCCCGGCACCCTGCTTCAACGCGAGCGCTGCCTGCGGCAACTGGTGTTCGGTGAAGCCGTTGCCGCCCTGGCGCTTTATGAATTCGAGCCGCGCCATCATCAAAGGATCGCCGGGCGACGCGAACGGCAGCTTGTCGATCGCGACGATCGAGAGCGCCGGTCCGCGCACGTCCACGCCTTCCCAGAAACTCCCGGTGCCTAACAGCACGGCGTTGCCGTGAGCGCGAAACCGGCGCAGCAGGTCGTCGCGCGGCGCCTCCCCCTGCACCAGCAGCGGCCGTCCCTCCAGCCGCCGCTTGCGCGCTTTGAACCAGCGACGCGCAGCGTCCAGTGCGCGGTGACTCGTAAACAGGCAGAACGCACCGCCGCTGGTCATCTTCAGGAGCGGCATGACACTTTCCAGCATGCGAGTCGTATGCTCCGGGTCCGACGGCGCGGGCAACCCGGGCGGCAGGTAAACGAGCCCGTGCCGCTCCAGCGCATACGGACTCGGAAACGTCAGGCCTTTGACCGACGACAGCCCGATCCGGCCGGCAAAATGGCTGAAATCCTCGCCGATCGCCAGGGTCGCGGAGGTGAAGATCCAGGCTTGCCGGTCGTTGCCGAACAACGCATTCAGCGTGCCGGAGACGTCCAGCGGCGTGAGGTTCAGGCGCAGGCTGCGGGCATGTACGTCCACCCAG
The DNA here is from genome assembly GCA_036259375.1 of Woeseiaceae bacterium. Taxonomy (GTDB): domain Bacteria; phylum Pseudomonadota; class Gammaproteobacteria; order Steroidobacterales; family Woeseiaceae; genus IDS-8. The sequence continues at coordinate 3,379 of DATABW010000196.1, read as the reverse complement.
CGCAGGCCTTCCCAGCTATCGTCGGAGGACAGTTGCGCGAGCCGTTCGCTGGCATCCCACAGCCGATCGTGCAGCTTCGCGATATCCGGCGACGCGTCCCCGATACCGGCAACAGCTTCCTGCAACGACTGCAGAGCCGCGCGCAGATCACGCAACGGCTGTTCGAGCCGGTCCGCCAGTTCCGCGAGTTGATGCCGCCCCTCCTGCGCCGGCGCTTCCGCGCGCAGGATGCGCACCGCGGTTTCCGCTTTGTCCAGGCGGCGCCTGAGCTCCGGCTGGGCAAACGGCAGCGTCGCGGCGCCGATTTCGCCGAGCAGGCGCTCCAGGTCCCGGCTGCCGAGGCTCACGCCGAAGAACTGCGCCGCGAGATCCGGCACCTGGTGCGCTTCGTCGAGGATCACGGCTTGCGTATCGGGCAGGAACTCGACGAAGCCCTCCTCCTTCATTGCAAGATCGGCGAGCAGCAGGTGGTGATTGACGACGACGAGTTCCGCCTCCTGGGCGGCACGACGTGCCCGCACGACGTGGCAATCCTCGAAAAAGGGACATTGTTTGCCGAGGCAATTGTCGGCCGTGGACGTCACCCAGGGCCAGGCCGGGGAGTCTTCGGGGACATCGACCAGTTCCGCACGGTCGCCCGAGACGGTCCGGTGCCGCCAGGCCCGCACAGCCGCGAGGTCGCCGGACGCGGCCGCCGGCACGTTGTCATCGGCAATCGACTCCAGCCGGTGCAGGCAAAGATAGTTTGCACGACCTTTGAGAAGGGCGGTGGACACCGGCCGCCCGACGGCCTTGCCGACCAGCGGCAGGTCGCGATGATAGAGCTGGTCCTGCAGCGCTTTCGTGCCGGTCGAGATGATCGTCTTGCGCCCGCAGAGAAGCGCCGGCAAAAGGTAGGCAAAGGTCTTGCCGGTGCCCGTACCCGCTTCGATCACCAGTTTGCCGCGCGCATCCAGCGCCGCGGCCACGGCTTCGGCCATGGCGAACTGCCCCGCGCGCGGCTGGAAGCCGGGCAGCCACTTTTCGAGCGGGCTGCCGGCAGCGAAATATTGTCGGAGTGATGTCACGGAATGCGGATCCCCTGTCCGGTGCCTCGGAACGCTTCGAGCCCGCGTGGCGAGCGAGGCCACGCCGAACGGCTGACGCATCGCCCGCCATGCGGGCCCTGCAGTGCGACTATAACCCGGGGCTGTGAGCCGGAGGGGCCGCATTGCCTGGCCATGCCCCCGGATTTGCGGCAGATTACGCCCGGGCGCGTATAATGGCGACCCCTGCCGCGGCGCGGTCTGCGGCGGCGAGCCGCACGAGCAATGAGTCTATAATGGGTCAAAAACCGCGACCCGGGCCCCTCTGATCTGGCCCCCCAAGGACATTCGTCCAGAGAGAATGCTATGACGACAAGGTTGGCGGCCCTACAGGATTGGGTCGATTCCGTTGCCCGGCTGACACAGCCCGAAGACATCCACTGGTGCAACGGCAGCGATTCCGAGTTCAAACGGCTGATCAACCAGATGAACCGGAGCGGTGAGCTGCTGGAGCTCGATGAGGAGACGTATCCGCACTGCTACCTGCACCGCTCGCACCCGTCGGACGTCGCGCGCGTCGAGCACCTGACCTATGTCTGCACCACGAACGAAGACGATGCCGGGCCGAACAACAACTGGATGGACCCCGCGGAAGCGCACCGCAAGGTGGACGCGCTGTTCGCGGGCGCCATGCAGGGCCGCACGATGTACGTCATACCCTATTGCATGGGACCGATCGATTCGCCGTACGCGCGCTTAGGGATAGAGATCACGGACAGCCCCTACGTCGTCGTCAACATGAAGCTGATGACGCGCATGGGCGCCGCGGCGCTGGCGCGGATCGAAAAGGAAGGGACTTTCGTCAAGGGCCTGCACTCCACCGGCGATCTCGACCCGGACCGCCGTTTCATCATGCATTTCCCGGAGGAGCTCTGCATAAAGAGCATCGGTTCGGGATACGGCGGGAACGCGCTCCTCGGCAAGAAATGCCATGCGCTCCGGATCGCAAGCTGGCAGGCGCGAGAGGAAGGATGGCTCGCGGAGCATATGCTGGTCGTGGGCGTCGAGAATCCGCAAGGAGAGACGCACTACCTCGCCTGCGCGTTTCCGTCCGCCTGCGGCAAGACCAACCTGGCCATGCTGATCCCGCCGGAGTCCCACCCGGGCTGGAAGATCTGGACGCTCGGGGACGACATTGCCTGGCTGCATCTCGGCGAGGATGGCCGGCTGCGGGCCATCAACCCGGAGGCGGGTTACTTCGGCGTTGTCCCCGGCACCAACGCGAAAAGCAACAAGAACGCCTACGACATGATCAAGAGCGACACGATCTTCACGAACGTGGCGCTCACCGCGGACAACCAGCCGTGGTGGGAAGGCAAGAAATCCGGCCAGCCCGCTTACGACTGGCAAGGGCGGAAGTACGAGCCGGCCAACGGTCCGGCCGCGCATCCGAACTCGCGCTTCACCGTCTCGGCGAGGAAGAACCCGAGCTACTCCGAGCTCGCCGAGGCGCCTGAAGGCGTGCCGATTTCCGCACTGGTCTTCGGCGGCCGACGCAAGGAGCTCGCGCCTCTGGTATTCGAGGCGAAAGACTGGCGGCACGGAGTGCTGGTCGGCGCCGGCGTCGGCTCCGAAACCACGGCCGCGGCGAGCGGCGCGGTCGGCGTCGTACGCCGCGACCCGATGGCGATGAAGCCGTTTTGCGGTTACAACTTTGGCGATTACTGGGCGCACTGGCTGTCGTTCGCCGACCGAACGGACAAGCTGCCGCGGATTTTCCACGTCAACTGGTTCCGTCAGGACAGCCGCGGGCAGTTCCTGTGGCCGGGCTTCGGCGAGAACCTGCGCGTCCTGCGCTGGATCATCGACCGCTGCGAAAACAAAGTCGGCGCCCGCGAGACCCCGATCGGTTTCCTCCCCGCACCCGCCGACATCGACACCCGTGACCTCGACGTCAGCCCGCAGACGATGGAGGCGCTCCTCTCGATCGATGCCGGCCAATGGCAGCAGGAAATGGAGACCGTGGGCGACTACCTCGGGACCTTCGGCGACCGGCTGCCGGAGGCCCTGCGCCGCGAGCACGAGACGGTACTCGAGAACCTGCGCAAGAGCGGCTGATCGGCACCGCTGTTCCGGAAGATTTCAGGCCGGGGCCGCCACCCTGGGGAGGCTTGTGGCGGGGCCGAAATGTCTTACCGTGCGAGGCTTCGTTGGACGGCTGTGCCGAACCGGCACGGATGCCCCTTCCTCAGGCGAACGTCCGGCGCTCGCGGAGTCCGGGCACCAAGGGAGCGGGCGGCAGGGCCGGCGGGGGCCTTTGGGGGAAATAAAGCGGACCGCAGGGCCCGCAGGGC
>DATABW010000195.1:0-10581 GCA_036259375.1 Woeseiaceae bacterium | reverse complement strand
CCCCGGCCACGGCTCCGCCATCCTAAGCCCGCAGCACCGCGAACCACCAGCGGCAGTTCAAGCTACTGCGAGGTTGCGCAGGCGGGCTCCTACAGCGCTTCGGTGAGGCGGTGGGTGGCCAGCCAGAGGGCCGCGATCAGGGCGCAGGCGAGGAAGACGTCGGTAGGGCGGCCGGACTCCAGCAGGCGCCCGCCCAGCAGCCCGCCGGCGAAGATGCCGAGAAACTGCGCACTGGAGAAGACACCAAGGGACGCACCCCGCGCGTCTTCCGCCGCGAGGATCGACAGGCGGGCCGGCAGGCCCGCTTCGAGAAAGCCGAACCCGGCGAAGAACAGCGCCAGGCCGCCGACGGCCGGCAGGAGCGCGAAGCCGCCGAGGCCGAGCAGCAGCTGCCCCAGCAGCAGCAGCAGGACGGCGCCCGCCAGGGTGGAGGATTTGCCGCGGCGGCCGTCGGCGAGTATCAGCGGTACCGCGCCAATGAGCGACAGCAGCAGCGACCCGGTGTACAGCTTCCAGTGGTCGGTCAGCGGCAGCTCCAGTCTCGACTGCAGCAACAGCGGCAACGCCACGAAACTGGCCGCGAGCAGCGCGTGCAGCAGGAAAATGTAAAGGTCCAGGCGCAGCAAGCCTGGCCGGAACGCCGCTTTCAGGGAGACCATCGAGGCGCGCTCGCGGCGGGCCGGTGCGGGCACCGCAGGCAATGCCAGGAGCAGCAGGGCAGCCAGACCGGCCAGCGCCGCCGCCAGCCAGAACAGCGAACGCACCCCGGTTGCCGCGGCGATCGCGGGTCCGGCAACGAGCGCCAGAAGGAACGAGCTGCCGATTCCGATGCCGAGGAACGCCATGGTGCGCGTCCTCACTTCCGGACGCGTGCGATCCGCGAGCATCGCCGTGAGTGTCGCGGACACCGCTCCGGCGCCCTGCAGAAAGCGGCCGGCGATGACGCCGTGGATGGTGTCGCTCACTCCCGCCAGCACGCTGCCGCCCGCGAACAGCCCGAGCCCGACCAGTATCACCGGTTTGCGGCCGATGCGGTCCGACAGCGCGCCGAAGGGAAGCTGCAGGAGCGCCTGAGTCAGGCCGTAACCGCCGACGGCGATACCGATCAGGAGCGGCGTCGCACCCTGTAATCCGCCGGCAAATAGCGACATCACCGGCAACAGCGCGAACAAGCCGAACAACCGCAGCATCGACACGGACGCGATGACGCCGGTGGCGCGGCGTTCCTGCGGGTGCATCGCTGTAGGGGCTTCCGGGGATTGCTGGTTCATGCAAGACGTTGTTATCGAGGCTGTACGCCCCCAGTTCACAGGCAGGTGCCGGGCTTGCCGTTTTTGCCGTTCGAGCACGATGCAGGAACGGCAAGCCCGGTACCTGCCTTTGCGCCGCGTCCAAGCGGCGGCGTATATTAGCAGGTTGGCCGACGCTCATTCCCACCCATGAAAACCATCGACATTCGCGGCGCGCGCACGCACAACCTCAAGAATCTCGATCTGAGCCTGCCGCGCGACCAGCTCATCGTGTTCACCGGGTTGTCCGGGTCCGGCAAGTCGTCGCTCGCGTTCGACACCATCTACGCCGAAGGACAGCGCCGGTATGTCGAGTCGCTGTCGGCCTACGCGCGCCAGTTCCTCTCGATGATGGAAAAGCCGGACGTCGACCACATCGACGGCCTGTCGCCCGCAATTTCCATCGAGCAGAAGTCGACCTCGCACAACCCGCGGTCGACCGTCGGCACGGTCACCGAGATCTACGATTACCTGCGCCTCCTGTACGCGCGCGCGGGCACGCCCCGCTGCCCCGATCACGGCGTGACGCTGGAAGCGCAGACGGTGAGCCAGATGGTCGACCAGGTGCTGGCGCTGCCCGAGGGCACGCGGCTGCTGCTGCTTGCGCCGGTAGTGGCCGACCGCAAGGGCGAGCACGCGCAACTGATGCGGGAGCTGCAGGCACAGGGCTTCGTTCGCGCGCGCATCGACGGCGAGGTCTTCGAGCTCGACGATCCACCCAAGCTCGACCTGCGCCGCAAGCACTCGATCGATGCAGTCGTCGATCGTTTCAAGGTGAAGGACGATATCCGCCTGCGCCTGGCGGAGTCCTTCGAAACCGCCCTCCGGTTGGCGGACGGTGTCGCTCGCATCGCGTTCATGGATACCCCGGAGCAGGAAGAGCTGCTGTTTTCCGATCGCTTCGCCTGCAACATCTGCGGATACAGCCTCACCGAACTGGAACCGCGGCTGTTTTCCTTCAACAATCCGTCGGGCGCCTGTCCCGGCTGCGACGGCCTCGGCGTGAAGCAGTTCTTCGATCCGGCGCGCGTCGTCGTGAACCCCGACCTGTCCCTTGCGGGCGGTGCCATCCGCGGATGGGACAGACGGACGACCTACTACTTCCAGATGATCAAGAGCCTGGCGGCGCACTACGGCTTCGACATCGAAACGCCCTTCAGCGAGCTTTCGGAAGACCTGCAGAACGTCATCCTGTACGGCAGCGGCAAGGAACGGATCGAGTTTCATTACGCGAACGCGCGCGGTCGCGAAATCCGGCAACGTCATCGCTTCGAAGGCGTGCTGCCGAACCTGGAGCGGCGCTTCCGCGAAACCGAGTCGAGCGCCGTTCGCGACGAACTGGCGCGCTTCCTGAACAGCCGGCCCTGCCCGGCATGCGACGGCACTCGCCTCAACGCCGCCGCGCGGAACGTATTCATCACGGACCTGTCGCTGCCCCAGGTGAGCGATATGTCGGTCGGGCATGCGCGCGAGTTCTTCGAAAACCTGCAGCTCGAGGGATGGCGCGCGACCATCGCCGCGAAGATCGTGAAGGAGATCGGCGCGCGGCTCGGCTTCCTGAGCGACGTCGGGCTCGATTACCTGTCGTTGAACCGCAGTGCGGAAACACTGTCGGGCGGGGAGGCGCAACGGATCCGGCTTGCGAGCCAGATCGGCTCGGGCCTCGTGGGGGTCATGTACATACTCGACGAGCCGTCGATCGGCTTGCACCAGCGGGACAACAAGCGCCTGCTGGGCACGCTCGTGCACCTGCGCGACATCGGCAATACCGTGATCGTCGTAGAGCACGACGAGGAAGCGATCCTCGCCGCCGATCATGTCGTCGATCTCGGGCCGGGCGCGGGCGTGCACGGAGGACGCGTCGTCGCGGCCGGCACACCCGAAGCAATCCGGCAGAACCCGCAGTCGCTGACCGGCCAGTACCTGTCCGGCCGGCGCTCGATTGCGTTGCCGGAGTTCCGGGTACCGCCGCAACCGAAGCGGCAGATCGTGGTTCGCGGGGCGCGAGGCAACAACCTGAAATCCGTCGATGCCGCGATTCCTGTCGGCCTGATGACCTGCGTCACAGGGGTCTCCGGCTCGGGCAAATCCACGCTCATCAACGATACGCTTTACAAGGCCGTGGCCGAGAAGCTGAACCGCATCAGCCGCAACCCGGCGCCATACAAGGAGATCGAGGGGCTGGAGCTGATCGATCGCGTTATCGACATCAGCCAGAGCCCGATCGGACGCACGCCGCGCTCGAATCCCGCGACCTACAGCGGACTGTTCACGCCGATACGCGAGCTGTTCGCCGGCACGCAGGAAGCCCGCTCCCGCGGCTACATGCCGGGACGCTTCAGCTTCAACGTCAAAGGCGGACGCTGCGAAGCCTGCCAGGGCGACGGCGTGATCAAGGTCGAGATGCATTTTCTGCCGGACGTTTACGTGCCCTGCGACTTATGCCGCGGCATGCGCTACAACCGCGAAACGCTCGAGATACGCTACAAGGGCAAGAACATCCACGAAGTGCTGGAAATGACGGTGGAGGACGCCGCTGCCTTCTTCGCCAATGTGCCGGTCGTATCCCGGAAGCTGCAGACGCTGATGGACGTGGGCTTGTCGTACGTCCGACTCGGCCAGAACGCGACGACGCTGTCCGGCGGCGAAGCCCAGCGCGTCAAGCTGGCGAAGGAGCTCTCCAAGCGGGATACCGGCAGCACGCTTTACATCCTCGACGAGCCGACCACCGGGCTGCATTTCCACGATATCGAGCAGCTCCTCGCGGTGCTGCACAGGCTTCGCGACAAGGGCAACACGGTCGTGGTTATCGAGCACAACCTGGACGTGATCAAGACCGCCGACTGGATCGTGGACCTGGGGCCGGAAGGCGGCGATGGCGGCGGGCAGATCGTCGCATCGGGCACGCCGGAAGCGGTGGCGGAACAGCCCGGTTCGTTTACGGGGGAGTACCTGCGGCCGCTGTTGGGCAAGGTGGAAAGACCAAAGCGCGCTTCGCGGTAGCGCAATCGCTACTGCAGGAGCCCGTCTCACGGGCGACAACGGAATCGAGGTGCCTGCCGCCCGTGAGACGGGCTCCTACGAGGGACCGTTCAGTTTCACGTAAGCGTCGAAAGCCGCCGCGAAACGGGCCGGTGCGTCCGGGTGCATGCGCAGGTACATCGACGGCTCGATGAGCTCGAGCTCCATCAGGAGGAAGCTGCCGTCCGGGCCGCGGACGAGATCGCAGCGCGCGTAAGCCGGGGACGGCTGCACCTGCTCCAGAATGCCATCCGCGACCGCGACCAGTGCGGCTTCCGGCGCCGCTACGGGTGCAATGCTCGCGCCGTGTTCCTCCTGCACGCGGAAGTCGCGTGCCTTCGGCTTCTTGAGAATCGCGTGACTGAATTCACTGCCGAAGTAGAACAGGGAGTACTCCCCTTCCGCCTGGACCTCCTCGATGAACGGTTGCACGATGAGCGCGCGCTGTTCGAATACACGCAAAAGGTCCGGCTCGGCACGCGCGGCCTCCTCGCGCGCCAGCAGGAACGTGTCTCTCGCGTTCGTGCTGACCACGGGTTTCACTACGATGCGCTCCGCCTTCAGCTCTTCGAAGGACGCCTCGAGTTCGCCGGGCGCGAGCTGCTCCCGCCAGCGGCTGGGCACGATCGCGGCGCCGCGGCTTTCCAGGTCGCGTAGATAGGTTTTCGGCAGATTCCAGCGAACCAGCGCCAGCGGATTGACCAGGACCGCGCGCGAGGCGTCGATACGCTCGAGCACGGCGAGAAAACCGTCGACATCCTCCGGGTAGTCCCAGGGGGTGCCGATGTACACGGCGTCGAACTCGTCCCACCGCGCCTCGCGGGAGCGCCACCGGACCTGTTCCACGCGCCAGCCCAGCGCTTCCAGCGGGGGGATCCCGAGATCGGCGTCTATCGACCAGCCCTCGACGTTATCCATCACCAGGAACGCACAACGCCGGCCGCTCATTCCCATCCCTCGGTTGACGCCAGTGGCAGTCTCAGCCGCATGGCGATGCGTTTCGCCGTATCGATACCGGCGGCGCCTTCCTCTGCGATGAGCTCGCGAAGATCCGCCCCCATCTCGGCTTCGTCGAGCGCGACGAAGCCGAGCCGTTCATAGAACGGCGCGTTCCACGGCAGGTGACGAAACGTCACCAGCAATACGCACGCGAAGCGGCGGGCGGATGCCCAGTCGACGACGGCACGTACGAGGCGGGTACCGAGGCCCCGACGCGCATGTTCGGGATGAACGTCGATCTCCGACAGGTAGGCATGGCCGTCCGCAACGTCGGCCAGCGCGAACCCGACCGGGTGCGCCGCCGTAATCGCCACCCACAGGCGACCGTCGCGCTGTGCCTCCCGAAGCAACTCGCGGTCGGTGACCCGGTAACGCAGCGCCGGCGGCAGGTCCTCGGCCGCGAACACGCTCGCCGCCGCCTGCTCTATCTTCGGGATTTCCGCGAGGTGCGCCCGCGCCGCCGGCACGATCCGGTAAACCTGCCGCATCAGGCGGCGCGGTACGACGGTCGAGGCCTCATGGCCACTGGTTGGCCTTCTCTTCGAAGCCGGCGCGCTCGGCGGGAACTACACAGAAGCGCTGGCCGGTCGGAGCCTCCATGACGCACCAGTCCCGAACGTCGGCGACCTTGCGCGCGCCGATGCCTTCCAGGCGCGCCACCTCCGCCGCGATGTCGTCGGCCTCGATGTCCAGGTGAACGCGGCTAGGGTGGTCGACCTTCTGCACCTGCACGTACGGTTCGTCCGGCGGCATGGCCAGCGACACGTAACGGGGTTCCCGGTCGGATCGCTCGGGAGTGCCGAGCGCGGCGCTCCAGAAGGCGGCTGCTGCTTCCAGGTCGTCGGTATTGCAATCGATGATCAGCCCTGCGAATCGGCTACGATGCATGATCGGTGCTCCTTCAGGTCAGCGTCAGGTCGGTGAAAACGAAGCCGTCGCGTTCGACGGTCTCGCCGACCGCCACGGTTAACGGCCGGCGGAACATCGGCCCGGCGTAGGCAAAGGTATGGAACTCCCCGTTCTCACCGCAAGGGTCGATGTCGGACGGCAATTCGTCGAGCAGGGAGCGGTCGAACACCCGGCCGGCGAACCGCGCCGGCATCCGCGCGGGGTCGACGCAGGTAATGCGCGCGCGTAAGCCGGCTTCCACCATCCTGTCCGCGAGCGCTGACGTGTCGCTACCCCAGATCGGGAACAGGGGCTCGATGCCGCTGCCATGCATCGACTCCTCGCGATAGCGGCGCACGTCCAAAAGCTGCAGATCGCCGAACGCGATCGCTCCGATGCCGCGCGCCTTCGCGTTTTCCATGAAAGCGCTCATCGCGGCTTCGTATTCCGCATTGGGGCAAGGGTGTGGCAATGGAACGAACTCCACCGGCAGGCCCGCGGCCTCCGCCTGCCGCTCGACGAGCCCGCGCCGCACCGCGTGCATCACCGCGCGGTCGGCGGCCTGGTTGATCGTGGTGAAGAGGCCGGCGATCTCGACGTCTTCGCGCTGCCTCAAGACGTGCAGGGCCCAGGCACTGTCTTTGCCGCTGCTCCACGACACCAGCGTCTTGTGTTTAGCTTCTGCCATACGAAAATGCCCGAAGGAGGCCATTGTGCCTCACTTCGGGCAAGTAATCGCTTCGGTTTTTCGCCGGCGGCCGTCCCGTCAGGGAGCAACCGCGCGGATCTTGAATTCCGAAATGGCCGGGATCAAAGCGGCGTTACGTTCTCCGCTTGTGGACCTTTCTGTCCCTGCGTGACCTTCATCGTTACCCTTTGGCCTTCTTGCAAGGATCGGCGACCGGACGCATTGATTGCGCTGTGATGAACGAAGACGTCTTTGCCGCCTTCACGAGCGATGAAACCAAATCCTTTTTCATCGTTGAACCACTTAACGGTCCCTTCAACTTCCTCTGACATACGTTCTCTCTTACGATCTACAAAGCCAGGTCAACCTGGCCGTTAATAAAACCGGCCACAGCCGGTCCTGCCCGCGCTAACGGCAGCGCAAATGCCGGTTCATTGATTCCCCGTCACCTGCACCGCCCGCGTGGACGGTATGGTACGCGGGTCCGGCCGCCCTGCAAATTAAAATCATCGGGCCTCCGGCGCGTTCCGGTGAGTTTTGCAACCCGCCGCTTCAAGCACTTGAAAGAAAAGTCATTTTGCTCGAGCTTTCAAGTCCGGCGTGACCGCAGATAATCCAGCCACGGCGAAAAATAGCGCGAATCCCAGCCACCCGAAACGCCCTGATAATCGCTCGCCGGGACGTTCACGTGCACAAGATCGATGCGGCCGTCCTCGTCTTCCGGCGTAAACGAGATGATCAGCGTCGAGTTAGGGTCGGTCTTCGCGAAGTTGACGGAGCGCCAGGACTGCACGATGAGCCGGTGACGCACGACCTGCAGTGTCGTGCCGCTTACCAATCCGCCGAACGCTTCGAACGGCGACCCCGGTTCCTCGCAGATTTTTGCCGGCGCCCCGGTGAACTCGCCGTGCACCCTGGGATCCATGTACATCTCGTAGAGCTCGCCGGCCGAAGCGGGCAGGACTACGGTCTTGCAGATGTTGCGCATGAGAGCGCCCCCGTGAACTTTCCCCGATTTATTCGTGTTGTCACAGGTATAGCGCATCCGAGGCGCTATTGCACTAGGCGCGCTGGCAGTCATTTTAGATTGTCAGCAGGGCCTAACTCGTGCCGAACAAACGGTCCCCGGCGTCGCCGAGGCCGGGGACGATGTATTTCCGCTCGTCCAGGCGCGCGTCGATACTCGCGGTATAGAGGCTGACGTCGGGATGCGCGGCCTCGATCGTGCTGAGCCCTTCCGGACAGGTCACGATGCACGCCACCACGATACGGCTGGCACCGTTCTGCTTCAGGATGTCGATCGCTGCCGCCGTCGAACCGCCGGTGGCGATCATCGGGTCAATGACGATGTGGAGGGCGTTCTGAAGCCCGGTCGGCAGCCGGTCATAATACGCAACGGGCTTCTTCGTGACCTTGTCCCGGTACATGCCGATGAAGCCGACCCGCGCCGTAGGCACCAGGTCCAGGATGCCTTCGAGCATGCCGACACCGGCGCGGAGGATCGGCACCACGATCAGGTCTTCGTCGATCCTGAACCCCTGCGCCTCGGCCAGGGGCGTCTCCACGACGACCTCGCGCACGTTCACGGCCTTGAGCGCCTCGTAGCAGACGAACATCGTGATTTCCCGCGCCAGCGCCCGGAATTCCTGGTGCCCGGTCCGGCGATCGCGGATCAGGGACAGCTTGTGCTGGACGCAGGGGTGCCGGACTTCTTCATGCATGCGCGCGTTTCCTCGCTTCAACGTACAGCACCAGCGCCGGCAAAACGCTCAGGACGTGACCCGCGTCACCACTTCGGTCTTCACTGAATTGGCGATGAAGCAGAGGTCGTGCGCCCGGTGGTGCAGTTCTTCCAGTTCCGCGGCAGTCGGAACCTCGTCGCCGACGAAACTGACCTTGGGCTGCAAAATCACTTTCGTGATCGCGATGCGGCCTTCCTCGTTCTTGCCCGTATAGCCGAGGGCTGCATCGGAGTAGCTGTCGACAACATAGCCCTTCTTCGCCGCCAGCGACAGGAAAAACAGCATGTGGCAGCTGGCGAGCGATGCGACGAAGGCCTCCTCCGGATCGACGTTCTCGGCCACCGACATCGGCAGCGGCACCACGTCCGGCGCGGCGGAGGCCTCGATCGTGGCGCCGCCGTCGAACACCCATTGGTGGGCGCGGCTGTAGGTATTGTCGGTGAACGCCTGGTCGCCCCGCTGCCAGACCACCGTCGCTGTGTGCTCGGACATGAACGTCTCCTGGGTATGCCGGGCCCACGAGGCACGAAACCGGCAGTCCCTCTGCCATGCCCCGCTCAATGCGTGGAGTTTAAAGCGTCGCGGCGCCGCCGCAACAGCCACCATCCGTACAGCAGGCCATTCAGGAGGAGCACCGCTGCGGCCAGCCATAGCTGCTCGCGCCGCGTCAGGCCCGGCGGGTAGATCAGCGCGTAGAGGTAGTGCTCGATGAAGCCGGACTCGAATCCTGCCTCTCCTGCCCGCCGCCTGAGCGCATTTTCCATGGGCGTCAGCGGGCATATGCCGCCCGTGGCCTCGATCCAGATCCCCCAGGCAAACGCGGGCACGTGTGCCAGGGCCGCCATGGGAAAGCGCAGGACCAGCAATCCGCCGAACACGACAAACAGGACGAAGCCCAGGTGGACGAGCATGACCGCGTCTGCGGCAAGCCGGGCGAGCATCGTCCGTTCCTGCGTTTTTCAACCGGCGAGCTGCGCGTCCATGGTGATGGCGGCGTTCAGCACTTTCGACACCGGGCATCCGTTCTTCGCGGCGTTGGCCGCCTGTTCAAAAGCGTCGCGGTCGGCTTCCGGAACGTCCGCCCGCACTTCCAGGTGCACGGCCGTGATCGCGAAGCCCTCGCCCGCTTTATCGAGGGTTACCGCCGCCGTGGTCCTGATGTTCTCGGCCGTCAGTCCCGCCTTGCCCAGCTGCCCCGATAGCGCCATCGAGAAGCAGCCAGCGTGGGCCGCCGCGATCAACTCCTCGGGATTGGTGCCCTTCGCGTCTTCGAAGCGCGTGCTGAACGAGTACGGCGTGTCGTCAAGTACGCCGCTGCCCGTGGAGACGGTGCCTTTGCCGTCCTTGATGCCGCCAACCCAGTTGGCCGAACCCTTTCGTTTCATCGATGACTCCTTGCGCGGATGTTGTGGATGAGACGCCGCAAACAAGCGGCGGCGAAAAACAGCGCGGCAGCGGCCGCGCTCTGGCTACTCGACCAGGGTGTCGAGCCTCGGCAGGATATCGGCGATGCGAGAAGCCTCTCGCGTATCCGGCCACAGGAACGAGGCGCCGTTCTCGGAGAGGTATTCAAGCCGGTCCGACAGAAAACCCAGCGCCAGCAGCAAGGCATGGAGACTGTCGGCGCCGTGGATCTTGCGTAACCGTTCCACGTCCGGAATCTCCACTTCGCAGGCCCAGCTGCTGTCGCCCTCTGCGCGCGGCAAACCGACCTGGATCTCCGTGAGGACCTCGTCCCCGTCCGGCGGTACGTAGACGATCTCGGTCGACGCGATTGGCTGTTCCACCCGTGGTCCCTCCGACTGCCGTGACGCGCTGCCCCCGAGATAATCCGCCTCTCGCACCCGACCGTCAACGCGGCGGTAAAAATTGCACGGTGGTGAACGGAAATGCGCAGCGGCAGGACGCCCGGGCGCCAGCCCGCAGCGCGGAGCCAAGAATCCCGGGGAGCGCC
>DATABW010000194.1:0-4306 GCA_036259375.1 Woeseiaceae bacterium | reverse complement strand
TCGTCGAGTTGAGCCGGCGTCTCTGCCCAGCCGAGGTCTTCCCGGTCGAAGACGTACTCTTCATCCACCGTGAAATCAGGTTTTTTCTCGAGTTCTTCGAGTGCGAAGGTCAGCCGTTCGCGGGCCCGCGTGCGATAGACGTCGAACATTTCAAAAATGGGGCCGAGCGATTCCGAGCGCACCATGTCGTCAAGCCGATTGCGGTGCTTCTGGAAGGCTTCGACATCGCTTGCGAGGAGATACATATGGTTGCCGTCAAGCGCCTCGATATAGCGATCGAGCACCTGGGCCGACAGCTCGTCATTAACGGACGAATGCTGATAATGGGATTTCTCCACGAATTCGGTGACGAGTTCACCGATACGCTCATGCTTGGCGAGCGGAGCCAGCTCCGGCTCGACGGCCGAGGGCGCCGCCGCCAGCGCCGGGATCGCGAGGATGCCCAGCAGGATCGCGAGGAAGTTTCGGCGTACACCGGATTCGGTCTTTTTCAAGATGATCTCCATCATGTCTCGGCAGAGGGCTCAGCAGAGCTTTTGAGGCAGGCCCAGTTGGGCTAGGCTAGAGTGCACCGGCCCGGCAATCAAGGGCGCAATCAGTAAAAACGTCATTCGCGGGACCGCCGGCGAGCGGCCCGCCCGAGGTATCCGGACATGCGTCCTTTGACCGTCATCACCGGCATCGTTCTGGGTTCCAGCCTGTCCATTACCATCAGTCTAGTAGCGGTCCTGATCATGTTCGTGTTGCTGCGCGGGGAACACCCGCGGCTGGACGCCGAATTCGACTCCATGACCGCCAGCCTGGTGCTGTTCTCAGCTATGACCGCGATCTCGGCGCTGAGTTTCTACGGCCTGCTGATTGGACATAAATGGCGTGCGGCGGCGCAGGCGCTGATGTGGGTCGGGGTGGTGCTGACCGGGTTTTATTACTGGCCTTGATCCTGGCCCGTGCAGGAACCCGTTTCACGGGCGACACGGAGTCAGTCTGCGGCATCCCGCACGGCGCGCTTCTACAGGTGCGCGCACCGGCTCGAAGGGTCAGAAGAGCCGCGGGCGGTCTTTCCCCGCGGCGTGGTTCCGTTTCCGGCGGCGTCGCATGCGCGACTGCAACTCCTTCCGCCTGTCGGCCAGCCAGGCGTCCCGAGTCGCGTCCGGCGACCTCGGCTTCGAAGCCGGATTCCGCTCGCGGAACTCGCAAAAATCGCGGTAGGCCTCGATTTCATGCTTGAGCTCCCGCGCGACGAGCTCGATCATGATCGCATCGTCGAGGAAACCGAGGCCCGGGATGTGGTCCGGGATGAGGTCGTTCGGCTCGCTGAAGTAGGCGAGCGCGTTGAGCACGCGCCCTGATTCCTGCTTCGGCAGCCGCCACTCGTGATCGGCGAGCATGCGGATCATGAGGTCGAGGTTTGCGAGCCGCTCCTCAATGAAGATCGGAACGTTATCGGTGCCGACCTGGGCAAGTCGGTTCCTGGCGCCGGCGACGATTTCCTCGGGTGAGGTATTCGCGGCGGCATTTCGCGCCTCGCGCATGATCAGGCGAAAATGGTTGAGATCGCTCTCTTCCAGGTCGAAAGAAACCCTGAGGCCCATGGATGTGTGCTCCGCGCACGGCGAGTGCCTGCCGTCGAGAGCCCGCGAGGTTACCCGCGGTCCCGGCAAGCGTCAATTTCGGGCGCGCCGCGGGTCAGCCGCGGATCATTTTCGGAACCGGACGTCCCAGGACTTGGCGCGGTCGAAGCGGCCCGTGTTGTACGGATCGATGCCAGCTTCTTCTTCCGCTTGCAGCAGGGAATCGTCGAGTATCTTCAGGGTTTCGTGCGTACCGGAATCTTCGCGGACGTAGCGGTTGCGCACGAACACGTTTTTACCCGGACCGCCGTCGACGATCGTGCCGCTGACCTCGGCCGTGAAGGGGACCGGTTGCGGCGTCGGCGGGATGGCGCGTGGCGCACGTGCTGCGGGAGGGCGGACTCTGACGCCGACAGGCCGCGGTGGCGGTTCCGGCGACTTTGGCGGGAAGAGCCGCAAGCCCAGCCATCTGAGAAACTGCTGAATCATCTTGTTACGGACTACTCTCGTGGCAACTGTAACTTCCGCGCCGAATACTTTAGGTTCGCGCGTTCCCGCAGCATGCACGAGCATTGACATAAGTTCTAGCTTATGCCAATCAAATTACTGTATTGGAAGGATAATTTGTGAAGCAGGTCACAGTTTTCCGGGCGCTTCGCGGCCGTCCAGGTCCGCGTCGTCGTCGTCGCGCCCGAATTGCCGCGAGGCCCACAGGATGAGCCGCAGGAGCTGCCAGAGGAGATAGGGCGAAAACAGCAGGAACCAGACGGTCGGTTCGCCCTGGCGAAGTTTGCGATGCAGCTCGGCGAAAAAGCCGCTGAATCCGCCGTTGCCGTACTCCCCGAACACCGCCTGCCCGACGAGGTAGATGCACAGGGGAAGCACGGCCAGGCCGATGAATCCCAGCACGACGAACAGCGCGGTCTCCTTGATCAGGCGGTTTTTCAAGGCGTTCGATTCCACGATCTCGGCACCGATCGGTCAGGTGATCGCATCGTTCACGATGGCTGCAGGCAGGTCAAGTCCTGGGCGAGCCCGCGCAGAGTCGCCTGCAGTTCAGTTGCGCGATGTCGTGTCACGCGAAGCCCGTCGAGCGAAGCGTCGTTTGCGCAGGACGGCAAACGCGAGATGCAGGCAGGCGAGCGAGAACAGAAGGTAGTGCGGCAAAACCCACAGCCAGGTCGTGACGTACAGCGTGGCAAAGAACGCCGCCAGTCCCGCGGTGAGGTAGAACCAGGGAAGACTGTCATAGAGCAGTTTCGGCAGCCAGATCTTTTTCGTTGCCAACTGCTCGGCAGTGCGCGCTATCTCCTTGGTCGCGCTCAGATCCATCTGCTTCTGCGCCGTCCGGGGCACCCGATCGTCTGCTGTTCGTGGAGGTTGCCGCGATCCTAGCGCGACCGGATGAGTTTTGCCGTGATTGGTCTCACAGAACGCCGGCGGTGTGGCGCTCCCGCAGGATTCAGCGCTTCGGGAGTTCCTCGAAACGGAACTCCGCCGCCCCGACCGTGAGCTGGTCGCCGCTCTTCAGGACCTTTTCCGACACCCGGACGCCGTTGACGTGAATGCCGTTTTTGCTTCCCCAGTCGACGATTCGCGTGCTGTCGTTGTCGCACACTACGACGGCGTGACGACGGCTTATGAATTGCTGCTTGAGCTGGATGTCGTTATGCGCCGTCCGGCCGATGGTGAGCTTGTTTTTGAACAGCGGAAAGCGGACTTCCTGACCGTCGATGGTCCCGACGAGCAGGCGCGTGATGCGCTCCTTGTCGGCTCCGTGCTTCTCGTCTCCGCCACGCGCCCGCCTGTCAGCCGGCCGGTGCGCTGCATCAGCCTGGACCTCGGAGGTGGCCGCCGGCGGCTTGCTGGACAGCTCCGACAGCAGCACGCTGATCGCGGCATCCTTGTTCGCCACCTTGCCTTCGAGTTCCTCGACCTCGTGCTTCAGGCGCTTGACCTGCCGCTCGAGCGTTTCAACTTTCTTCCTGTTGTCTTCCTCCGCCTGGGAGAGCTGCGTCTCCAGGGAGAGCCGGGAGCCCGTGGTTTCGATCAGGTCCGCGGCGAGTTGCTCATGGGTTGCGTGGCTTTCCGCGATCGTATTGCGGGCCGTTTCGAGCTCCGCCTGCGTGTTCCGGAGTTCCGATTCGAGGCGCTCCCGCTCGTGGCGGTGCCGCTCGGCCATCTCGGCGCTGGTGCTGCGCTCCGCCTCGACCTGGTCTCGGAGTTCGGCGACTCTCCTGAGCGAGTCGTCGAGCGCAGCCTGCACGCTGCGCTGGTTCGTGCTGACGGTCTCCAGCTCTGCCCCTTGCGCCTGCAGCTTACGGCGCAACGTGTCCGCGTAGGCCTCGATCTTTGCCGCTCGTGCCGCCAGGTCCCGAATCTCGTGCGCCTGGCTTAGGATGCCGCCGGTGAGCCGCGCATTCTCCTGCTGCAAGGGACGACTGCACTCCGCGGTGACCTCGAGTTCCGCCACCCGGGTGGCGAGCCGTTGCACGCGCTCCTCCAGCGTCTCGCATTGAGCCTCCAGCGCCTGCCGCTCGCCGCGTTCGCTTTCGTACTCGCTGGAGATCTCTGCGAGCCTGGTCGCCAGGCTGTCGATCTCGGCGAGCTGGAGGGCTATTGTTTCTTCGTGCGCCGACGCGGTGTCGGCGCGGCTTCCGGCGTCCTGTTGCAGACGATCGAGCTCCGCGCGCAGCGCATCGCGGTCTGCCGTGAGTTCGCGGAGCGCGGCATCG
>DATABW010000193.1:0-6909 GCA_036259375.1 Woeseiaceae bacterium | reverse complement strand
TCCCAGGCGATCAGCGCCGCGGCGCGCGGCAGGAGGTAATAGCTGTCCTTGATATCGTGCTCCGGCAGGTCGGGATGCGCGCTGTCGATGAGCAGGCGACGGAGACCGAAGGGCGGCGGCAGGTTGAAGACGAGCGCCTCGTGCGAGCTGTTCTGCGCAAGGCACACGACCTGCAACCGCGCGCCTACCCGCCGGACGAGCCGCATGATCAGGGCCCGGCCTTCCGCATTGTCCCAGTCCTGCTGCGCGAGGCGCATGCCGCGCTCGTCCCACCAGTCGATGTCCGGCAGGCCGCGCGCGACTTCGTCGCCGTAGAGATAGCTCGGGCTGTGCAGCAGCGGATACCGCTTGCGCAGCTCGATGAGCCGCGAGGTGAAGGCGATCATCGTTTCGCCTTCCGCGGATCGTGCCTGGCTCCAGTCGAACCAGCTGATCTCGTTGTCCTGGCAGTACGCGTTGTTGTTGCCGCCCTGCGTTCGCCCGAATTCGTCGCCGCCGAGCAGCATCGGCGTCCCGTGCGAGGCGAGCAGCGTCACGAGCATCGACCGGCGGACGCGGTGTCGCATCGTGAGAATCCCGAGATTGTCCGTCGGCCCTTCGGCGCCGTAGTGGCGCGAATAGTTGTTGTTGCCGCCGTCCTCGTTGTTTTCGAGATTGGCTTCGTTGTGGCGCTGCTCGTAGCTGACGAGGTCGGCCAGCGTGTACCCGTCGTGGCTGGTAACGAAGTTGACGCTGGCCCATGGCCGGCGAGCGCGCCGTTCGAAGATATCGCCCGAGCCCGCGAGCCGTGCCGCGAGCTCGCCGCGCATGGCCGGATCGCCGCGCCAGTAGCGGCGCACCGTGTCGCGATAGCGATCGTTCCATTCGGCGAAGCCCGGCGGATGGTTGCCGAGCTGGTAACCGCCGGGACCGACGTCCCAGGGCTCCGAGATCAGCTTCACCCGTTGCAGCACCGGGTCCTGCCGTAACACGTCGAAGAATCCGGCTGACGGATCGAAGCCGCTGTCGGTCCGCCCGAGCACCGTGCCGAGATCGAAGCGGAAGCCGTCGATGCCGAAGGAGGTCGCCCAGTAGCGCAGCGAATCCGCGACCATCTGGAGCACACGCGTCTTCGACGTGTTGAGCGTGTTGCCGGTGCCCGTGTCGTTCACGCAGTGGCGCGGATTGTCCGCAACCAGCCGGTAGTAGGTGGCATTGTCGAGGCCGCGCCAGCTCAACGTCGGACCGCGCTCCGAACCTTCGGCGGTGTGGTTGTAGACGACGTCGAGTATCACCTCGATGCCGGCGGCGTGCAGCCGCCGCACGGCAAGGCGCAGTTCATCCTGGCTGTCGCCCGCCAGGTAGCGGGGCTCCGGGGTGAAGAAAGCCAGCGTGTTGTAACCCCAGTAGTTGGTGAGGCCTTTCTCTTGCAGGAACCGGTCCT
This sequence comes from Woeseiaceae bacterium, assembly GCA_036259375.1. Lineage (GTDB taxonomy): Bacteria > Pseudomonadota > Gammaproteobacteria > Steroidobacterales > Woeseiaceae > IDS-8. The sequence goes on along the minus strand of DATABW010000193.1, from coordinate 5,486 downwards.
GGACGTACGCGTGAATGGGCAGGAGCTCGATTGCGGTGATGCCGAGCCGGCGCAGGTGGTCGATGACCGGACCGCTGGCGAGCGCCGCGAAAGTGCCGCGCTCGGCCGGGGCAACCTCTTCGAACAGTTTCGACAGGCCGCGAACGTGCGCTTCGTAGATCACGGTGTCCGACCAGGGCGTGGCGGGCCGGATATCGTCCGACCAGTCGGTGAGATCGTGCGTCACCATCGCCTTGGGCATGGCCGGGGCGCTGTCCCGCCGGTCGTAACTCAGGTCGGCCCGCGGCGATCGTACGCGATAGCCGAACAGCGCGTCGGTCCAGCGCAAGGTACCGACCAGCCGCCGCGCGTAGGGATCTAGCAGCAGCTTGTTCGGATTAAATCGATGGCCCTGCTCCGGCTGGTAGGGCCCGTAAGCACGATAGCCGTAGACGAGGCCGGGCAGGGCGTCGGGCAGGTAGCCGTGCCACACCTCGTCGGTCCATTCGGGCAGCTCGTAGCGGGCGATCTCGCGCCGTCCGCCCTTGTCGAAGATGCAGAGCTCGATTTTCTCGGCGTGCGCGGAGAATACGGCGAAGTTAATTCCGAGGCCGTCGAAGGTCGCGCCGAGTGGATTCGGGGAGCCGGGATGCACATCAACCTCCATGACGCAGCATCACGGCTGCGAGCGGCGGCAGTACCAGCGTAGCCGAAGCAGGCTGCCCGTGCAGGGGCGCGGCCTGCGCTTCCATTCCGCCTTCATTGCCGCGATTGCTGCCGCCGTAGACCGCCGCATCGGTGTTCAGGAGCTCGAACCAGCGGCCGGCACGGGGCAAGCCGATGCGGTAGTCGAAATGCGGCTGGGGCGTCAGGTTCAGGGCCACTGCCACGGGCGCGTCGCCGTCGAACCCCTCGCGCAGGTAGGCGAAAACGCTGTTGCCCGCGTCGTCGCCGACTATCCATGAGAAGCCTTCCGCCTCGGCATCGCGCCGATGGAGGGCCGGCTCCTCGCGGTACAGACGGTTCAGGTCTCCGACCAGCCGCTGCATCGCCGCATTTTCCGGCCGCTCGAGAAGATGCCACGGCAGCTCCTCGTCGTGATTCCACTCGTTCTCCTGGGCGAGTTCGCTCCCCATGAACAGGAGCTTTTTGCCGGGATGCGTCCACATGAACGCCAGCAGGGTGCGCAGGTTCGCGAGCTGGCGCCAGCGGTCGCCCGGCATCTTGCCGAGCAGCGATTTCTTTCCGTGCACCACTTCGTCGTGGCTGAGCGGCAGCACGAAGCGCTCGGAAAATGCGTAGATGAGGCTGAAGGTGAGCTCGTTGTGATGCCAGGAGCGGTGCACGGGATCGCGCTGCATGTATTCGAGCGTGTCGTGCATCCAGCCCATGTTCCATTTGTAGGAAAAACCGAGGCCGCCGTCGGCTACGGGCGCGGACACGCCCGGCCAGGCGGTCGATTCCTCGGCGATCGTGACGGCGCCGGGACACCGTTCTGCGACGACTTCGTTCAGCCGCTTGAGAAACGCGATGTTCTCCAGGTTTTCGCGGCCTCCGTGGATATTCGGCACCCACTCACCGGCGGCGCGGCTGTAATCGCGATAGAGCATCGAGGCGACCGCATCGACCCGCAGCCCGTCGACGTGGAACGTCTCCAGCCACCACAGCGCCGAGGCGATGAGGAAGCCCGCCACTTCGTTGCGGCCGAGGTTGCAGATGAGCGTATTCCAGTCCTGGTGGAAGCCTTCTTTCGGATCGGCATGTTCATAGAGCGGCGTCCCGTCGAAGCGCGCGAGCCCGTGCGAATCGGTCGGGAAATGGGCGGGCACCCAGTCGAGAATCACCCCTATTCCTTCGCGGTGACAGGAGTCGACGAAACGGGCGAAATCGTCCGGCGTGCCGAAGCGGGCAGAGGGAGCGTACTGCGACAACGGCTGGTAACCCCAGCTGCCGCCGAACGGATGCTCCATGATCGGCAGCAGCTCGACGTGAGTGAAGCCGAGCTGCGCCACGTACGGGATCAGCCGCTCGGCGAGCCCCTTCCAGCCCAGGTTTTCGCCGGCTTCAGGCCGCAGCCAGGAGCCGGCGTGGACCTCGTAGATGGTCATCGGCGCGTGCGGGGCCTGGCGTTCACCGCGCTGCTTCATCCAATCCCGATCGGTCCAGCGAAAATCCGGCGGCGGCGCGACAACCGATGCGGTGCTCGGGGGCCGTTCGGTGGCGCGGGCGAGGGGATCGGCTTTTTCCAGCAGGCTGCCGTCTGCGCCGACGATCTCGTATTTGTAACGTTCGCCGGGCCGCAACCGCGGTACGAACAGCTCCCAGACGCCGGCCCCGTGACGCAGCCGCATGGGGTGGCGCCGCCCGTCCCAGCCGTTGAAGTCGCCGACGATCGAGACGCGGCGCGCGTTCGGCGCCCAGACCGAAAACGCGATGCCGGCAACGCCGTCCAGCTCGCGCGGCTGCGCCCCGAAAACGCGACCGAGATCCCAATGCCGCCCCTCGGTGAACAGGTGCAGGTCCAGGTCGCCGAGCAGGAGACCGAATGCATAAGGGTCCTCCGTTTCCTGCAGGCTGCCGCCCGGCCAGTGGATGCGGAGCAGGTAACCGGTGCCGCTCCCGGCCAGGCCACCGACCCAGAGACCGTCGCGGTACGGCTCGAGTGAGCCGAGGGCAGTGCCGCCATCGCGCGCGGCGAGCTCCACCCGCTCCGCGCCCGGCTGATAGGTGCGAACCACGCGGCCCTCCGGCGTGTCGTGCGGACCGAGCCACGCGAACGGATCGGTCAGCCGTCCCGTCATGGCTTCCGTGGCGGCGTGTGCGAGACCGGCATCGTCGTAGTTCATGCGCCGCCGCTCATTCGTGCCTCCACCCTTGCCGCAATCCGCGACAGGCCGGCCAGCGGGATCGGCACCCAATCGGGACGGTTCGCCGCCTCGTAGCGTACCTCGTAAGCCGCTTTCTCCAGGAGGAACAGGTCGAGCAGCGGACCGGGCGCGTGGCCGGCTTCCTGCGAATAGCCGCGAAGGAACGCCGCGCTCGCCGCACTGCGGAACCGTTCGAACAGGTCCGGCGGGGCGGCCGCGGTGTCCGGGGGCGGCGGCATCTCCTCCGCCGCGACGGCCGCGGCGTAATCGAAGGAGCGCAGCAACCCCGCGACATCGCGCAGCGGGAGGTCTTTTGCCCGCCGCTCAGCCAGCGGCCGCGCCGGTTCGCCCTCGAAGTCGATGAGCATCACGTCGCTGCCGACGGCGAGCGTCTGGCCCAGGTGAAGATCGCCATGTAAACGGGTACGCGTCGCGCCGATGGCCTGGCGCGCGAGGGCTTCGATGCTGCGGTCGACAGCCTCCCGCCGCGCCAGAAGACCGGTCGCCTCCTCGCCGGGGAGGCGCGAGAGGTGGTCGAGCGCGCCATCCAGCTCCGCGCGGACCCGCTCGGCCAGCGCCGCCGCGCCCGCTTCGTTGACAACCTCCGGCGCGAAATCCGGATTGTCGGTGGGTTGCGCCAGGATGCGGTGCATTTCCGCGAGCCGGCAGCCCATCGTCTCGGCGAAGGTTTCGTAATTCCCGAAATCCGTCGCTTGCCGGTCGGTCTCCGAGCCAAGGCGCGACAGCATTTCCAAAGTCCATTTCCAGCCGTCCCCCTGGTTGTAGACGAAACCTTGCACGATCATCAGCGTGTGCGGCGTATCCTGCGCATCCCGGCGCACGACCTCGCCGATGAGCGGCGGCACGCTTCCGAATCCGTGCTCGCGCAGGTAACCGGTCATTTCCGCTTCCGGATGAATGCCCGGCTGGATACGTCGCAGCAGCTTCATCACCGCGTGCTGGCCGAGGATGATGGTGCTGTTCGACTGCTCCGCGGCGACCCACTCGGGCTCGAGCCGGTCGGGCGGCTCGATATCGCTGTGGCGGCGGAAGTCGATCGCGCCGTCCTCCACCTCGATTCGGAGGCCGGCGCGCAGCGCATTCACCACCGAAGTGGCGAAGGCCGGGACGGCGAAGCCGTCGGTGAGGAGGCCGACATGGCGGCCCCGCCGGACCCGGGCCATCGCGAGATTGGGCGCGAAGGGCCCGGTCGGTTCGCCTTCCCAGGCGATACCGAGCGGCAGTGCATAAAGGCCGGTGCCGCTGTCGGTCGCGACCTCGACTTCGGTGAGCAGCAGGTCCTCGACATCCGGCAGCGGAAGCACCCTCGCGAGCCGCGCGGTTCGGATCGATTCGTCCTTCGCGGCAAACCACCGCCGCTCTGCAATGTACTCCGGCAGGACCTCGCGCTCGAGCACGTCGCGGTTCGCGCCTTCTGCAACGCACGTCAGGCTGTCGCGCAGTACGAATGTATGTTGCTCGGCTTCGCTGGGCGGCGCCGTCGAGCTCCAGTCGGGCGCCTCCGCGTCCTCGCTCAGCTCGAACCAGTAGAATCCGTAAGGCGGCAATGTCAGCAGGTACGGCAGCTGTCCGATCGGAGGGAACGCGGTCCGCCCGGTCAGCTCGACCGGGGTGCGTCCCGTGAACTCGGCAAGATCGAGTTCCACGGCCTGCGCCGTCCGCGCGAGGTTCGCCACGCACAGGATGACGTCGCCTTCGTACTCGCGCAGGTAGACGAGGCACTTCCGGTTGGCCGGCCGGAGAAACCGCTGCCTGCCGCGGCCGAACGCCTGGTGTTCGCTGCGGACGGCCAGCATCCGGCGCGTCCAGTTAAGCAGCGAATGATTGTCACGGTCCTGCGCCTCGACGTTCACCGCATCGAAGCCGTAGAGCGGGTCCATGATCGCCGGCAGCGCCAGCACCGCCGGGTCCGCCCGCGAGAAGCCGCCGCTCCGGTCGGGCGACCACTGCATCGGCGTGCGCACGCCGTCGCGGTCGCCGAGATGGATGTTGTCGCCCATGCCGATCTCGTCGCCGTAGTAGAGCACCGGCGTGCCCGGCATCGTGAGCAGCAGCGCGTTCATCAGCTCGATGCGCCGCCGGTCGCGCTCCATCAGGGGCGCCAGCCGCCGGCGAATACCGAGGTTGATGCGCGCGCGCCGGTCGGCGGCATAGGTGTTCCAGAGATAATCCCGCTCCGCGTCGGTCACCATTTCCAGCGTCAGCTCGTCGTGATTGCGCAGGAAGATCGCCCATTGGCAACTCGCAGGGATGTCCGGCGTCTGGCGCATGATGTCGGTGATCGGGAAGCGATCCTCCTGGGCCACTGCCATGTACATGCGCGGCATCAGCGGGAAGTGGAACGCCATGTGGCATTCGTCGCTAACCCGCCCCCCGGACCTGTCGGACCTCCCGCCGAAATAAGCCTGCGTGTCCTCGGGCCACATATTGGCCTCGGCGAGCAGCATCTTGCCCTCGTAGTGGGCGTCGAGATCGGTGCGGATCTGCCGCAGGATCCCATGGGTCTCGGGCAGGTTCTCGTTCGAAGTGCCGTCGCGCTCGATGAGGTAGGGAATCGCATCCAGCCTGAGGCCGTCCACACCGGCATCGAGCCAGAAATGCATCACCGAGAGCACTTCG
>DATABW010000192.1:0-4013 GCA_036259375.1 Woeseiaceae bacterium | reverse complement strand
GCCGTCTGCCGCAGCAGCTCCTGCGCCTGCGGCAGGTCGATCTGGCTGACAACGAACAACGCGCGCTCCTTCAGCTCGTCGCTGCCCTCACCTTCGAGAACCCGGGTCAGGATCGACAGGGCCCGCTCGGGCGGCGCCGACATGAGCGCCTCGACGGCCGCGATCTTCAGTTGCTCCGATTCTTCGGACGTGGCGGCACTCTCCGTTTGCGCCGCCGCGGCGGCGCCGACGCCCAGCAGCAGGCAGGCCAGAAGGAATTTGTGCGTCATGAGTGATCCTTTCAACTAGATGGTCTCTGTGTCTTGAGATTCGCGTTGCTGCATTTTGGTTAGCATCACGTTCAGCTCGAAAGCGAGCTTGGCCTGCAGCGCGGCGGCATCCTGCTCACTCAAATCCTCGCGGGCCAGGCGCGAAAGCACCGGTTCGATTGCCCTGAGGACACGCGCGATATCCTCCGCGCCGTGCTCCCTTGCCGCCTGCTCGAACATTCGATTCTGGCGCTGGATGTCCATGATCAGCATCGCCCGGGGCGTTTGCCCGTCTTCCGCCAGGCGCATGATGTCCTGCCGGCTCTGCCGCAGGTGGACCTGCAGCCCGCGGGAAAAGGACACCGGTGTCGCCGTTGGCTGCACCGGTGAACGGTCGTTGACGCGAGGCGCGACTGTCCCGTCGGCGATCGTCGTGACAGGCGGACTGCCCTCCCCGAAGTAGAGGCCGATGCCGGCGGCGGCCACCAGTGCCGCTGCCAGCGCACCCCAGGCGAAGGACGGGAAGTGCCACCCGCGGCCGCTGGATCGGCCATCGCCACTTTGCGCAGCAGCACGTTCGATACTGCGATGCCAGCGCGCAACCGCCTGCGCCGGCGCCCCGATGGCCGGCGGCTCACTGAAGCGATCCAGCGACAGGCGCAACTCACGATATCGCTCACGCAGCGAGGCGTCGTTCCCGAGCGCGCACTCGACGGCAGCTCGCTCGTCTTCACTCAGGCCGTCGCCGTAGTAGTACAGGATCAGGGTATCGTCGTTCATGATTCACAAGCCCGTATGTCCGGCACCTTTACTCGCAGTTTTTTCACCGCGCGGAAGAGTGCCTGCTTGACGGCGCCGACGTCGGTGTCCAGCTCGTCGGCTATTTCCCTGAGCCGCCACTGCTCCATGTGCTTCAGCACGAAACACACACGCTCGGCGTCGCTCAGGTATTTGAAAGCGGCAGTCAGCACCGCGGCAATGTCCCGGTCCCATGCGTCCTGCTCGGGTGACTCCGCGGGGGCGACCGCCTCCGACGGCAGCGGCTGGAACCGGTCCGGGCGCTCCTTCCTCATGAGCTGGAGCGCCGCGTTGACGGCGATGCGGTGTATCCAGGTCTCGAGCCTGGAGGTGCGCTGGAACTGGTCGCGTTTCTGCCATGCGCAGAGGAGCGCCTCCTGTACGGCGTCCTCGGCCAGGTCCCTGTTCCGCGTTATCCTCAGGCAGGCCGCGAACCAGTAGTCCGACCGGCTCGCGATCGCGGCATGGAACTCCGCCGGGGTCGGCCTGCCGCTGCGCTCGATTGCTGCCACCATGCGTACTTGGATGCGCCGGAGCCTGACGCGGTTAGCAACCGTTCCCGAGGATGTCGCGACGCTCCGCTCAGGGAAGCTCGTACCCTGACACCTCCAGCCTCAGCTCGCCCTGCCTGGGGTCGTTCTCGAACGCGAATCCGCCTTTCGTCTCCGAGTGTCCGGGCACATAGTCCAGGGTGGCCCGGGCCTCCTCCACCGGTCCGCCGTCGCGAAGCAGACGTGCTTCGAGGTGGACGGCCGCGGCGGTTTCCGCGCCGGAATTTTTCGCCGTGAAAAGCACCCGGTACCCGCTGCCGGTCTGTTCGATCCGGCTGACGGACAGTTGCAGGCTCGGCGGGGTGCCGTCCCCGAACAGTGCCGCGTAGGCGAGATAGCCCATCGTGGCGAGCACGATCACCAGCCCGAGCGATGCGACCAGGTACTGGGATATCGGCGGCCCGTGTCCTGCCCGGCGCCGTTTGTGTTTTTTCTCCGGCATCAGACGATGAGTCTCGAAATGGCCGCGCCCAGAGCGCCCGGAAAAGCGAGCACCACGGTACTCATGAGCGCCGGCAGCGGCGCCATGCCTTCGAAGCGCCCGAAGGTCCAGAGCACGTAAGCGCTGATCAGCAGCGCAATAGCGTACCCCACAACGGTGAAATTCAGGAACACGCGCCAGAACGACGTGTCCGGCGGCCGTGCAACCTGCCCGCGAAAGCCGACACCGAAGACGACCGCGTCCATCACGACCAGGGATACCAACGCCAGGAGCAGAGCATGCCAGGGCGTCATCATGTGAGCGATCAGCACCATCTCCTCCGTGGGAGCGACGCTGAACGAGAGGAACAGCGCTCCGGCCGCCATGATGAACAGTTCGGAGCCGTAGCCATTCGCCTCGGTGCTGACCCGGTTCTGCTGGCTCTGCTGTCCGAGTTGCTTGCTGGCGAGCACGGCTCCGAAGCTCGCCGGCGCCGCCATCAGCGTCACCTTGCCGACCAGCTCGCTGACCGGCATATTCACCCTGAGTACCGCGATTATCGCCAGCGACACCACCGACACGACGATGCCGATCGCGAACGCCACCAGGGCGTCGAGGACGTCCTCCGTCCAGTCGGCGGTCGGCTCGAATCCCGAGTAGTAGGACAGGCCGTACAAGGTCGGCAGCAGGAGCACGAGAAACAACAGGAGCCTCGCCGGCTCGACATAGAAGCCGAGCCACCACATCTCCATCGTCAGGATGAGTGGAAGAGAGAAGATCAGTGCGCCGCCCACGCCCCGGCTGCAGGTGATCCAGAACTTGACGTTGCGCGATCTGCTCCGGCCGCTCATCGGGTGCTCGGCGGCGACGGCTCGCTGGCGCACCGGCTGCAAAGCGCCTCACTTGGCGCGGTATGTGTCCACAGAACCCGCATGCCCGGCAGTATGCAACAGCCGTGCCAGCGCTGCCGGGACTTCCGTCGAACAGGACCGGAAAGTCGGGCTGTTCGCCGCGGCTCGGCGCCTCAGAAGTTGACTTCGAACGTCGCGGTCCAGGTGCGCGGCGGGCCGTAGAACCCGATCAGGGCATTGCCGGTGATCGGCGCGTTGAAGTTGTAGCCGCCGGCACGGTATTCCTCGTCGGCGAGGTTCTTTCCGTGCAGGCCGAGCCGGTAACGCGCATCGTCCGAGGTCCACACGACGCTCGCGTCGTACAGCCAGTAAGCCGGCTGGTCGAGCCCCGGCGTCGGAATCTCGAACATCTGCGTGTCGCCCCGATAGGCGGCGGACGGGGTGGCGACGATTTCGCCGCCGCCGGCGAGCGGGAAGCGAAAGTCGAGCGCGAGGGCGCCGGTCCACTCGGGCGTGTTCTGGAAATCGCGCTGGTCGGCAAGGTTTTCCCGCTGCCCGGTCGAAGGATTGAACGTGACGAACTCGTTGAACTGCGCATCGACGTAGCCGACGGCCAGGCGGGCGCCGATACTGTCGGTGAAGGACGCATTGCCCTCGAATTCCCAGCCCCACAGCTCGCTGGAACCGGCGTTGTCGACGAAGCTCACGACGGTCGTCGGCGGTATCAGGAATTGCGAGGTGATCTGCTGGTCCTCGTAGTCGGACCGGAACAGCGCCGTGGCGAACGTCAGGCGCTCCACGACGGTTCCCTTGAGCCCGACCTCGTAGCTGTCGACGATCTCGGGCTCGTAACCGAGCACGGTGTCGGGATACGCGAGCGCGTCGCCGCGCATGTCGAAGCCGCCGGATTTGAACCCGCGCCCGTATGACGTGTAGGCGGTCAGCTCATCCGACACGGCCCACGACAGGCTGACGCGAGGCGTAAATTCGTCGAAGTCGCGGCTGTTCGTGTAATCCGTGTTCGGCGGCCCGAGCAGGACGGCCGAATCGTTGCCGAACAGCGGACTGCGCAGGCCGAGGTAATTCTGGCGGAACTGGTCCGCCGTCTTCTCGTCGCGTGTCCAGCGTCCGCCGACGGACACCG
>DATABW010000191.1:0-5090 GCA_036259375.1 Woeseiaceae bacterium | reverse complement strand
GCCGGTGTCGCCCGCATGGCGGGCTCCTACAGGGCTCTGGCCCGGTTTAACATATTCGCGGTCCCCACGGAGCGGGCGAATGCTCAAGAGAATCGGCGCAGTACTTCTCATCCTGATCATCCTGGCGGCGATGCTGGTCTTCACCCGGCTGAATCCCGGCCTGATTGAAATCGACCTGGCGTTCGGCACGGTCGAATCCTCGATTCCGTTGGCTTTCACCGTGGCGTTCGCGGCCGGCTGGCTGTTCGGACTGCTGTGCACGGCGGCCTTCGTAACGAAGCTCCTGAACGAGCGCAGGCGCCTTCGGAGGGAGCTCCGGAGCAGCGAAACCGAGCTCAGCAGCCTGCGTCACATACCGCTGTCCGATGCCGACTGAATCGACATTCCTGCTCGCCGGGCTCTTCCTCCTGCTGGCCGCCGCGGGCTGGGCACTCGGCCGTTTCGGTGAGCGCGACGAGGAGGAGGGCGCGCCGCCGCCGCTCAACATCGACTACCTGAAGGGGCTCAATTTCCTGCTGAACGAGCAGACGGACCAGGCGCTCGAGCATTTCCTGAAGATGGTGCGCGTCGACGACAAAACCATCGAGACGCACTTCGCGCTTGGCAGTCTGTTTCGACGGCGCGGCGAGGTCGACCGCGCCATCCGCATTCACCAGAACATCATTGCCCGGCCGGACCTGGCGTCCGAGCAACGCGACCAGGCGCTGTTTTCGCTCGCCAAGGATTACCTGCGGGCCGGCTTGCTCGATCGCGCGGAAAAGCTGTTCGTCCGGCTGGCGCAGGGCTCGCGGCACCAGGTCGAAGCGCTGGAGCAGCTGTGCCGCATTTACGAGCAGGAGCGGGAATGGCAGCAGGCGATCGAAGCGAGCCAGCAGCTCGAGGTCCTGAGCGGCCGCTCGCTGGCCCTGCAGATCGCGCATTATTATTGCGAGCTGGCCGAACAGGCAGCCGCGAAGAAGGACTATGCGGCGGCGCGGGCGTTCGTCAAAAAGGCGCAGAGCGGCCGCCCGCGCACCCTGCGCGGCGCCCTGACGAGGGCGGAGATCGCGCAGGCCACGGACGATCCCAGGACCGCGCTGCGGCTGTACCACCGCATCATCGAAGAGCATACGTACCTGGTCACGGAGGCGTTGCCGAAGCTGGTCGGCATTCACGAGCGCGAGGGCACTCTGGAAGCGCTCGAACGGGACCTGCGAACACTGCTGGAGAAATACCCGGACATGTCCTCGTACGTCGCGTATACGGCCATTGTCAACAACATCGGCGGCATCGGTGTGATCGACGACTGCGTCGAGCAATATATGCTGGATGACTCGACGCTGAGCGAGTTCATCGACCTGCAGCGACTGCATGACGGCGACGACGGCGGCCGCGAGGCCGCCCTGCAGAAGGTGCGTGCGGCGCTCAACAAGCTGGCCGCCACCACGCCGCGCTACAAGTGCACGGAATGCGGCTTCTCCAGCCAGCGGCTGTTGTGGCAGTGCCCGAGCTGCAAGAACTGGGAAACTCAGCGCCCGGCGTCACGCGTGCAGTTCGACTCCCTCCTGCAGCGTTCCGCAGTGGCCATGTAGGAGCCTCTATGGGGGGGCACCCGCCGGTCGCCCGCAGAGCGGGCTCCTGATGCATTTCCCCGTGAATTCCTGAATTTCGGCAGCGGCTGTTGCCACCCGCGCGCGCCTAATCTCCGCAAACGAAACGCAACGCGGCACGCGCGTGCCGCCTGCATCGTCCACTATTCTTTCAGGAGCTCAACATGAACAACATCCAACGAGCGTTGCTACTGCCGATCTGTTCGCTGGCCATTCCGATGCTGGCGCTCGCGGGGCCGGTAGACGTGAACAGCGCCGATGCCGAAACCATTTCCGCGGAGCTGAAGGGCGTCGGCATGACCAAAGCCCGCGCCATCGTCGAATACCGGGAGCAGCACGGTCCGTTCAAGTCCGCCGACGACCTCGCGCTGGTCAAGGGCATCGGTCCTCGGACGGTCGAGATCAACCGGCAGGACATCCTGCTGCGCCCCGCCGGCAACGGCGCCGAGTAGCGACGGCATGACGGCGGGCTCCTGCACCCTGCAGGAGCCCGCCATGCGGCGTCACCATCCGACCATCGCTCCCGCGGGCTCGCCAGATTCGCTATCATCTCGCCTGCACGTCCCTGTTTTTACTTTCCCGCGGAGTTTTCCATTGAAGCAGCCGATCCGTTCTGCCGTGTTTCCTGTTGCCGGGCGGGGCACGCGTTTCCTGCCGGCCACCAAAGCCAGCCCGAAGGAGATGCTGCCGATCGTCGACAAGCCACTGATCCAGTACGCCGTGGAGGAGGCGATCGCGGCCGGCGCGACCAAGCTCGTCTTCATCACCGGCAGTTCGAAGCGCGCCATCGAGGACCACTTCGACTCCGATCCGGAGCTCGAGAAAGCACTGGCGGGTTCGGGGAAGGAGGACCTGCTGCAGTCGATCAAGGGCATCGTGCCGCCCGAGGTTGCCTGCATCTATATCCGGCAGGGCGAGCCGCTCGGTCTCGGTCATGCCGTGCTTTGCGCCCGGCCGGCGATCGGCGACGAGCCGTTCTACGTGCACCTGGCGGATGACATGATCGCCGGCGAGGTACCCTGTCTCCAGCAGATGGCGCAGGAATACGAGCGCCATGGCGGCAGCGTCGTTGCGGTCGAGCCGGTACCGGAGCAGGAAACGTCGAGCTACGGCATTGTCGCCGTCGAGGAGCAGTCCGAAGGATCGCTTATCACCAACATCGTGGAGAAGCCCTCGCCGGAAAAGGCACCCTCGAACCTGGCGGTAGTGGGACGCTACCTGCTGGCGCCCGGGATTTTCGACAAGCTCGAGCACACGGGACGCGGCGCAGGCGGCGAAATCCAGCTCACCGACGGCATAGCGGACCTGCTCGCGGAGCAGGCGGTGTACGCGTACGCATTCGAGGGCGAGCGCTACGATTGCGGCAGCAAACTGGGTTACCTGAAAGCCACTGTCGCCTACGGCCTGGACCACCCGGAGACGGGCGAAGAGTTCCGCAAACACCTCCGCGAGGTCTGCGCTCGAACCTGACCTGAAGGGGCCGTCACACGGACAACCCGGCGTCAACGTCCGAGTCGCCCGTGAGACGGGTTCCTACAATCGCGTCGAGCCGATCTCACGACCTGGGCCAACGCACCTCGTAATGCCGCACGTACTTCGGCTTCTCCAGCAAAAACCCGTCGTCCTCGGGATAGTAGTGGGCCAGCCGAATGTCCTCGCCCGCAAACGCCTCGATCGCTTTTTCGGAATCCCACAGCGTCAGCAGCGTGAATTCCGTGACGTCACCCGTTCGGTCGATCAGCATCCAGGTGCCGCGATTGCCCGGCGTCGCACCGTAATCGGCGATGCCGCTCGTGTGCAGGAACGCTTCGTAGGCTTGGGCCTTGTCGTGCGGCACGCGGCCGCGCCATTCACGCATGATCATGTGTCGGTCTCCCATCGATTTGCGCCCTTCGGAAAATTATCCGACTCCGGCCGAACGACGCAGAACGCATTCCCGGAGGGATCCTCCAGGACCCACCAGCGCTTTAGCCGGTACTTGCGCGTCGCGCCGGCGGTCTCCAGCCGGTCGGCTTCCCTGGCTATCCGATCACTTTCGATATCGAGGTGATACCCGGGGTGGTCGTCCACCTTCTGCAGGCGCACGAACAGCGGGCCATCGATCCGGCCGAGCGTCAGGTAGCGTTGTCCCTTCCCCAATCGGCGCGGCTTTGGAAGCCCGAGCGCCGCGGTCCAGAAGTCGATCGACTCTTCAAACCGGTCCGCAAGGCAATCGATCATCAGGGTACTGACACGGCTGTGATGGTTTTGCGATTTCGAGCCCACGGCGGCAATTCAGGCGCGGCAGCCGGCGTGCCGGCCGGCTTCAGGGGCGGTTTTTCGCGCTTTCCTGCGCTCGAGGTACCACTCGCGCAGCAGGCGCCAGAGCGAGGCGTAAAGATTCGGATCGATATCCCAGGCATTCATGACGGTCTCCCATGTCCTGCGTCGCTTCACTGCGACACCATTAAAACAAGCTTGACGGGTTACACTGTAGTGCCTAGCATGTAACTAGTCAAGGACGTGTTGAAGGTTACACTTTGGAGCTGGTTACTTATGGAAGATATGAGCGATTCCGCACCCGGCTTGCGGGGTTTCGAGTTTCTCTGCGGCGAATGGATCGTGCAGGGTCGCCGCCGACTGGAGCCGGGCTGCGACCGCTGGGAGCGTTTCGATGCCATCCAGAGGTGTTGGCCGCTGCTGAACGGCCTCGGTAACGTGGACGAAATCGTGAGGGAGGATGACGTGGCGATCAGCGCCTCCCTCCGCCTTTTCGAGCCGCGCGGCGCGCGTTGGACGGTTTACAAGCTTCGTCCGCGCGACGGCGTCGCGGTGTCGTGGGTGCAGGGCAGCTTCCGGAACGGCATGGGTGAATTCTTTGGCGAGCAACAGCGGGAAGGCGGCTCCGTCAAGGTGCGCGAGAGATGGCTAAAAGCCGCATCCGCGACCCCCGTCTGGGACCGGGCCGTGTCCGGCGACGGCGGCCGTACCTGGGAACTCAGCTCGACCATGGAGCTCGCTCGCGTGCACTGGCCGTTCGAGAGCGCAGCAGGGAGAATGGCCGTACCCCGGCCCATCCGGGACATGGCGGTGAGCTTTTAGAGGGAGAGTAGTGAACGCTACCGTAAAAGCGTTGGACAACATCGAAATCGTCGGCGGACACCCGGCGGTGGATTTCGTGAACACCGTCCATTCCTGGCGGGCCGACCCGCCGCCGGATTACCTGTTCACCTTCGACGATTTCATCGACTGGAGCCGGATTTCGGGGCTCCTGCCGCCGAAGTCCGCGGCGCGTTTCAAATCGGCTCCCGGGCAAGCGAAGGCTGAAGCGTTTGCGGAAGCGATCAAACTGCGCGCCAACCTGCACCGCATCTTCGTGGCGATTTCGGCAGGGAAGGCGGTGCCTCGAAATTCGCTCGACCACCTGAACGACGTCCTGCATCGCACGGCGCCCTGGCGCAGGCTGGTGGCGGAAAGAAGGGAGGGCCGCACCACCATTCGCGCCGGATGGAATTTCGAGAA
>DATABW010000190.1:0-6555 GCA_036259375.1 Woeseiaceae bacterium | reverse complement strand
GTCCTGCTCGAAAACGCCTGGCCTGTGATCCGGCAAGCACTCGAAGAGCAATCGTGAGAAAGCCCGTCGAGGTCGAGAGGATCTGGCTCGACTCCTATCCCTCAGGCGTGCCAGCGACTATCGAGACGCCGCCTTACCGTTCCGTGCGCGAGATGTTCGAGCTCGCGTTCCGCGAATTCCCGGACCGGCCCGCCTACACGAACATGGGCACATCCCTCTCCTGGCGGGATCTCGACCGGCTGTCCCGGCAGTTTGCCGGGTACCTCCAAAAGACGCTCGGCCTGGTCAAGGGCGAGCGCATTGCGATCATGCTGCCGAACGTGCTGCAGTACCCGGTGGCACTCGTTGGCGCTTTCCGCGCCGGCCTGGTAGTCGTGAACGTCAACCCGCTGTACACGGGGCGCGAGCTGAAGCACCAACTCGTCGACTCCGGGACGAAGTGCATCGTCATCCTGGAGAACTTCGCGCATACGTTGCAGGAAGTCATCGGCGACACCGCGGTGGAGCACGTTGTCACTACAAGGATCGGCGACCTCCTGAAGAAGCCGAAGGGCTGGATCGTCAACCTGGTCCTCAAGTACGTGAAGAAGATGGTG
Organism: Woeseiaceae bacterium; assembly: GCA_036259375.1. GTDB lineage: Bacteria > Pseudomonadota > Gammaproteobacteria > Steroidobacterales > Woeseiaceae > IDS-8. The sequence continues at coordinate 5,959 of DATABW010000190.1, read as the reverse complement.
CCTGCATTCGAGCTGCCCGGAAGCCTGCGTCTTCCGGCGGCGCTGAAGCAGGGCGGACGCCAGGCTCTGACGCCGGTGGAGCTCGGCTATGCCGACATCGCGTTCCTGCAATATACGGGCGGCACCACCGGGCCTGCCAAGGGTGCGATGCTGAGCCACCGCAACATGGTCTACAACGTCGCCCAGTCGAAAGCCTGGCAGAAAGACGCCTTCGAAGGCGTCGAGCGCATCGTCGTCATCACTGCGCTGCCCCTCTACCACATCTTTTCGCTGCAGAGTAATTGCCTCGGGATGGCGGTGCAGGGCGGCGAAAGCGTGCTGATCACCAACCCGCGCGATTTTCCGGGTTTCGTCAAGGAGCTTTCAAAGCACCGCTACTCATACATCACCGGCGTCAATACGCTGTTCGCGGCGCTGCTCAACACCCCCGGTTTCGCCGAACTCGATTTCAGCTCCCTGCGCCTGACCATCGGCGGCGGCATGGCGGTGCAGGAAGCCGTGGCAAAGAAGTGGAAGCGCGTCACGGGCAACTCGATCGTGCAGGCGTACGGGCTCACCGAAACCTCTCCCGGCGCCATCGTGAATCCGCTCGACGTGGAAGAGTTCACCGGGTCCATCGGCTTGCCGCTGCCGTCGACCGAAGTGCGCATCTGCGACGACGATGGTAACGATGTGCCCCCGGGCGAGGCCGGCGAGATTTGCGTCCGAGGGCCGCAGGTGATGGAAGGCTACTGGAAAGCCCCGGACGAAACGGCGAAGGTGATGCTGCCGGGCGGCTGGCTCAGGACCGGTGACATCGGCCGCATGGACGAGCGCGGTTTCGTGTACATCGAGGATCGCAAGAAGGACATGATCCTGGTCTCCGGCTTTAACGTCTATCCGAACGAGATCGAAGGCGTGGTCGCGGAGATGGACGGGGTCCGTGAAGTGGCGGCCATCGGCGTTCCGGACGAGAAATCCGGGGAAGCCGTGAAGCTGTTCGTGGTGCGGTCCGACACCTCCGTAACGGCCGATGCCATCATGAGCTACTGCCGCAGGAATCTCACCGGCTACAAGCTGCCGCGCGAAATCGAGTTCCGCGACGAGCTCCCGAAAACCAACGTCGGCAAAATCCTCCGCCGCGCGCTGCGCGACAGTGACGGGGGGGTCGGACCACCCGAAGCTGTTGATTCAGTTCAGCAAAAGAGAACTTCTCCGGGTTGAGGGCGGCTTAATCGGCCAATTTTGGGGTCGTTTTCGTGCGGTTCGCCAATCGCACCTGGTGGCTCTGTGTAAACCTTCGCTTTTGAGGGTAAAAACCTCCGTTTAAGCGCTGCATGCGCCGATTTTTACGACGTTTTATATCGAGAATCAATCGGTTGCGAAGGTCCGACCCCTCAGTGGTAGGCGGGGCTCAGGCGGTGGACGGCGTCGATCATTGTGCGCAGGTGTTCCGGGTCGACGTCGGGCATTATGCCGTGGCCCAGGTTGAAGACGTGGCCGGGGCCGCGGCCGTAGCTTTCGAGCACGCGGGCCACGCCTTGCTCGATTGCCTGCGGCGATGCCTTCAGGACCGACGGTTCGAGATTGCCCTGCAGCGCCACCTTGTCGCCCGTCAGCTCGCGGGCAGTGGCGAGATCGGTCGTCCAATCCACGCCCAGCGCATCACAGCCGGTTTCGCTCATGTCGGCCAGCAGCGGCCCGGCGCCCTTGGTGAACAGGATCACCGGCACCGTTTCGTCACCGCGCTGCCTCTCCAGCCCGTCCAGGATTCGCTGCATCGGAGCCAGTGAAAAGCGCCGGTAGTCTTCCGGGTCGAGTGCTCCGCCCCAGGTGTCAAACAACATGATCGCCTGCGCGCCGGACTCGACTTGAGCATTCAGGTAGTCGGTGGTCGCGGTCGCCACGACATCGAGCAGCCGTTCCAGCAGCAGCGGCTGCTCGCGGGCAAGGCCCTTTACCCTGGCGAAATCCCGGCTCGAGCCGCCCTCTACCATGTACGTGCCGACCGTCCACGGGCTGCCCGCGAAGCCGATCAGGGGCACCCTGCCGTTGAGCTCCCGGCGAACCAGCTTGACCGCATCGAATACGTAGCCGAGCTTTTCGGCCACGTCGGGCGCGGCGAGTCGCCGGACGTCGACCTCCGTCCTGACCGGCTCGCGAAACTTCGGTCCCTCCCCTTCAATGAAGTAAAGGCCCAAGCCCATCGCGTCGGGAATGGTCAGTATGTCGGAAAACAGGATGGCCGCATCGAGGTCGAATCGGCGCAACGGTTGCAGCGTGACCTCGCAGGCGAGTTCCGGCGTGCTGCAAAGCGTCATGAAGTCGCCGGCCCGTTTTCGCACCTCGCGGTATTCAGGAAGGTAGCGGCCGGCCTGGCGCATGACCCAGACGGGCGTACGCGGCACGGGCCGGCGCAGCAACGCGCGGATGAGCAGGTCGTTGTCGGGCGGCGGCATCAGAAAAACTTTGCGATCGTCGCCTGGATCGATTCCGCTGCTTCGCGCGGGCTTGCCGCGTCGCGAATCGGGCGGCCGACGACGATGTAGTCCGCGCCCCAGGTAAAGGCGTCGCTCACGCTGACCACGCGCTTCTGGTCGCCTTCGGGTCTGTTGTCGACGGGGCGTATCCCCGGCGTAACCACGAGCAGACGGCCATCGACCTGCTTCCGGAGCTCGCGCACCTCCAACCCCGATGAGATCACGCCATCGCAGCCCGCATCCAGCGCGCGCCTGGCACGCGACAGCACGAGGTCGCCCACGTCGCACTCGAATCCGAGGTCGTCGAGGTCGCCGCGATCGAGGCTGGTCAGCACCGTAACCGCGAGGACCTTGAGTTGCTCCCCCTTGTTCTGCGCCGCGGCTTCCATGATGGACTGGTTTCCATGCACCGTGACGAAGCTCGCGCCCCGGTCCTTCAGTTGCCGCACGGCCGAGCCCACGGTCGCGGGAATGTCGAAGAACTTGAGATCCGCGAATACCTTCTTGTCGCGCTCGAGCATCCAGTCGAGCAGTTCGAAGTAGCCGCCGCTCATCATCAGTTCGAGCCCGAGCTTGTAAAAGCTCACCGACTCGCCGAGTTCTTCGACGAGCCGGCGGGCCCGGTCGCAGTCGGGGACGTCCATGGCGAAAATCAGGCGTTCGCTGGCGGAGATGTCGTTCGGCGTCATGGGAAAGGCACTGATAGCGACGGGGCGCATGATTCTACCGTAGGAGCCCGCACGGCGGGCGATGCCTCAGCAGCAGCCTGCAGGCCGACCGTCGCGGCACCGCGGGATATGCGCTCCTACAGCTGGGACAGGCGTTCGTGCTCCGCGATCGCGTAACGGTCGGTCATGCCGGCGATGTAATCGGAGACGATGCGCGCGCGGCGGGCTTCGTCGGCCGCGGCGGCCGCAGGCCCGGCAAAATCCGGCGCCATTTCACGCGGTTCCCGCAGGTAATGCGCGAACAGGTCGCGCACGCGCTCCTTCGCCCGATCGGCCATGACGCGCACTTTTTCATGCCGGTAGAGATTCTCGTACAGGAAGCGCTTCAACCGGCTGTGCTCGCAAGAGGTCTCGTCACTGAAGGCCACCATCGGGCGCGGCTGCTCGCGTACCTGCTCGATCGAGTCCGGCTGCACCGTCTCCAGCGTCTGCCTCGTGTTCTCGATGAGATCAGTGACCAGCCGATTGATCATCCGCCGGATGATCTCGTAGAGCAGCCGCCGGCCGTCCAGCCTGGGGTAGCGCTCGCGAACCACGTCGTATTGCCTTCCGAACAGCGGCTCCTCGCGCAGCTGTTCGATTGCCAGCAGCCCCGCGCGGCAGCCGTCGTCCACGTCGTGGTTGTTGTAGGCGATCGCGTCCGCGACGTTCGCGATCTGCGCTTCCAGTCCAGGTTGCCGCCGTTCGAGAAAGCGGCGGCCGATTTCCCCCAGCTCGCGCGCGTTCCGGGACGAGCAGTGCTTGAGGATGCCTTCGCGCGTTTCAAACGTCAGGTTGAGGCCGGGAAAGTCGGCGTAGCGATGCTCTAGCACGTCGACCACCCGCAACGACTGCAGGTTGTGTTCGAAGCCTCCGTAATCTTTCATGCAGGCGTTCAGCATGTCCTGGCCCGCATGGCCGAAAGGCGTATGGCCGAGATCGTGGGCGAGGCATATCGCCTCGACCAGCGATTCATTCAGCGCCAGCGCACGGGCGACGGTGCGTCCGATCTGCGCCACCTCGAGCGAATGGGTGAGCCGCGTGCGGTAGAGGTCGCCTTCGTGGTTCACGAATACCTGCGTCTTGTAGACGAGGCGGCGGAACGCCGTCGAATGGATGACGCGGTCGCGGTCGCGCTGGTATTCACTGCGCCATGCAGGCGCGGGTTCGGGATGGCGGCGGCCCTTCCCGGTGGATTCGAAGGCCGCATAAGCGGCGAGGCCAGTGTCGGTCGTGGCGGGCCTGTTCACGGTGCGTGCGCTCAAGGCTGGTCGCCCGCGGGCTCAGCTCCTGCAGGCCCGATCACGCTATCGAGGCGGGATTCGGAGTAGTCGCTCGCCAGGTAGGCGTCGCCGATCGCGCGGAGCAGGACGAAACGGAGGCGGCCGCGCCTGTTTTTCTTGTCCAGGTCCATGGCAGCCCGGAGCCCGCCCCGGCAGTGATCCGGCGGCGCGATTGGCAGGCCGGCGGCGGTGAGGAGCCGGCGCAGGCGCTCGCCCTCCTGTGGATCGATGCCGGAAAGCTCGGTGGCCATGACCATGCCGGCCGCGACGGCTTCGCCGTGCAGCCACTCGCCGTAGCCGAGCGCATTCTCGATCGCATGACCGAAGGTATGGCCGAAATTGAGCAGCGCGCGCAGCCCCTGCTCCTTCTCGTCCGCGGCCACGACTGCGGATTTGATCTCGCAGCAATGGCCGATCGCCTCACCGAGTGCCGCCGCGTCCCGGTCGAGGAGAGCGCCGACATTTGCTTCCAGCCAGGCGAAGAACTCCGCATCGGCGATGGCTGCGTGCTTGACGACTTCCGCGAGCCCGGCCCGGAATTCGCGGTCAGGCAGCGTATCCAGCACGCCGGTATCGATGAGCACGGCGCGCGGCTGGTGGAAAGCGCCAATGAGATTCTTGCCTTCGCGATGATTCACGCCGGTCTTGCCGCCGATTGAAGCGTCCACCTGCGCAAGCAACGTGGTCGGCGCCTGCACGAACGGGATACCGCGCATGTAGCAGGCAGCGGCGAAGCCGGCGATGTCCCCTACCACCCCTCCGCCGAGCGCGACGACCGTGGCGTCGCGTCCCGCACGCATGGCGGCGAGCGCGTCAAAGATGCTCTCGGCAGCGGCCAGGGTCTTGTGGCACTCCCCGTCCGGCAGGCAAAGCGCCTCGCATGCATGCCCGCCGAGACTCTTCTTCAGTCGTTCGAGGTAAAGCGGCCCCACCGTTTCGTTGGTGACGATCAGGCAGTCCGGTCCCTCGATGAACGGCGAGAGATCGTAGCCGCCGACCAGTCCGCTGCCGATGAGAATCGGATAGCGCCGGTCGCCGAGATCGACGGTGATGGTGTGCGACGGTTGCAAGCTGCGCGTCCTCTTTGGCGACGATAGGGTACATGATCGCGAGCGCCGTTGGAGCAGGCGATTGGAGCGGGTCCTAACGCAACGAGTCGTGGATTTCCCGCGCGACGGCCTGGACGCGGCGGCCGTCGGTGTGGATGACGAGGTCGGCGATTTCCCGGTACAGCGGCTCGCGCACGAGCATCAACTCTTCCAGGACCTGCCGCCTGGAGCCGTTTTCGAGCAACGGCCGTTCGCGTCCCCGGCGGGTGCGCTCCAGCTGCTGCTTCACGCTGGTGTGGAGGTAGACGACAAAACCGCGCGCGCCGAGGCGGCTGCGGCTGTCAGGATCGAGAATTGCGCCGCCGCCGGTCGCGAGCACGATCCCTTCCAGCCGGGTCAGCTCGTCGATGACCTTCGCCTCCCGCTCGCGAAAGCCGCTCTCGCCTTCCTTCTCGAAAATG
>DATABW010000189.1:0-2415 GCA_036259375.1 Woeseiaceae bacterium | reverse complement strand
AACGCCTCCTGCACGACGTCTTCGGCGTCCGCGGGGGATCCCAGGAACCGAACTGCCACCCGGAATGCGCGGTCGACATGGCGGCCGCTCAGTATAGCGAACGCTCGCCGGTCGCCCGTGGCGGTCCGAGCCAGGAGCTCGTCGTCGGTTGGTTCGGTCAAGCTGCGGCGCTTTCCGGGGCGACATGTCTCTTGCACGCGGGTCCGGCGGAAAACCTACGCGCTAGCGCATCGGCCGCCGATCCTTTCCGGCGGGTGGTTGTTCGGCCAGGGTGGATCGCTAGAGTTCCCGGACATTGGAAGCAGGAGAGGTAAGGGATGAGCAAAGCCCCGCCGTCCGCCAGCCGCGACAAGGTCAAACCGCTCGTACCCAAGCTCGTCGATCTCACGACCAACGTGCTGTTTGGCGACGTTTGGGAACGTCCGGGCCTGTCGAAACGGGACCGCAGCCTGATCACCGTTGCGACCCTGATCGCCACCTACCGCCCCGAGCAGCTCAAGGGCCATCTCCAGCGGGCGCTCGACAACGGCGTCACCAGGGAGGAGATCTCGGAGATGATCACCCACCTGGCCTTCTACGCCGGTTGGCCGGCAGCGATGTCAGCGGCTCTCGTTGCGACTGCCGTGCTCGGCACCGACAAGTCGTAGACTTCGCCCGGTGCGGGCGGCGCTATGTGCCGTCGGCGTAGAGCAGGCCACAGACGTCCCACGGCACCACCTTGCGCGCCACAATCTGCTGCAGCGTCAGCAGCTCCATTGCCGCGCCTTCATGCAGCTCCATGCCCCCTATCTCGGCCGCGGTGGCCCGAATCAGGAAATGGGTGTCATGGACAAACTGCCGAATTCCGTCGACCATGCGGGGATAGACGATCTCCGTGAGGTAGGAGAATCGAGTCGGCCTGAAGCGGAGCTCCTCGTAGAGTTCGCGCAAGAGCGCCTCGCTCGCGCTCTCCCCCGCCTCGATCGCGCCGCCGAACAGGCAAGTGTAGCCCGGATAAAGCAGCCCGGGCTTGTCGTCGCGCAGCTGCATCAAGTAGCGGCCGTCCCCAGGCGTGATGACCGCGGCTATCCCGGCCCGGTCGTACTCAAAGATCGGCATTCGCGTGTCGCTCGCACTCCGTTGTATTTACGTCCCCTTAAGCGCCCTGAACTAGCTTGCCGGTTGTAAAATACGGAGTAGTCCGATGACTGTAATCTCCCACCTGTGGCGCGACGAGCGCGGTGCCACCGCCATTGAATACGGCCTGATTGCCGCCCTGATCGCCGTGGCGCTGATCGCCGCAATCAGCGGCATGGGCACCGGCCTCAGCAACAAGTATACCGGCATCGCCAACGAGCTGAACAAGTAGCAGTTTCGGTCACTCGCAGGGCGCATCCTTAGCAACAGACCTTCGCGCCTGGAGGGCTAGCCTGCCGCAGCTCGCCAGCTGCGTCTCCGAGCCACTGTAAAGAACGTGCGAAACGCTGCCGGCGTGGGATTCTTCAGGATGGAGAAGCGCGCCCGAGAGGATTCGAACCCCTAACCCCCAGATCCGTAGTCTGGTGCTCTATCCAGTTGAGCTACGGGCGCATTGGTGCGGCTCTCATCGAGAGCGGCGGACCCTACCCAAATGGGAGGCGGCCTTGCAAGTGTCGAGGGGTTTTCGGCTGTGGTCCCCAGCAGCTCAGACCCCGTCCTGTGCGGCGCGCCATTCCCGGTGCCAGCTGAACAGCCCGCTTCCCAGCACCACCAGTGCGCCTGCTACCGTCCAGACGTCCGGCAGGTCGCCGAACACCAGATAACCCAGGATCGTCACCCACAGGAGCAGGGTATACGTGAAGGGCTGGATCGCCGCAGCCTGCGCGAATGCCAGCGCCTTGATGAGCGCCAGGTGCGCGGCGCTGCCGAGCAGGCCAATGGCGACCAGCAGGGCGAGTGCCATTAGGTCCGGCGTACGCCATTGCAGCGGGGCGACGGAGCTGACGGCGACAAGGCCTACCAGCGCCGACCAAAGCAGGGTGGTCTCCGAGCTGTCGAAGCCGGCGCACTGCCGCACCAGGATCTGATAGTAGCCCCAGAGGAAGGCACCGGCGACGGGGAGAAGGAGCGGCCATTCCACGGTCTGGAACCCGGGCCGCAGGATCAGCAGCACGCCGCTGAAACCCGCGGCAACCGCGAGCCACTGCGCGGGCGCCACCCGCTCGCCCAACAGCGGCGCGGAGAGCGCCACGACGATCAGCGGCGAGGCCGCCGCGATTGCATGCACGTCCGCCAGCGGCAGGTAGGCGAAGGCTAGAACGAACACAGCTGCTTCGACCAGCTGCAACAGCCCGCGCCCACCCTGCAGCAGCGGGCGCGCGCTCCGGAATACCGTGCGCACCCGGCCCGGTCCGATCAGCAGCACCGCGAACCCGGTGAACACCAGGTAGCGGATCC
>DATABW010000188.1:0-1808 GCA_036259375.1 Woeseiaceae bacterium | reverse complement strand
GCGAGATCTTCCGCTGAATCGACTGCCGCGTAGTCGGCCGCACGCCCGCCGAGACTTTCCGCGAACCGTTTCTCAAGCAGCCGGTCCTGCGCGGTTTCGAGGGCGCGCGGGTGCGGCAGCAGCGGTGTCCCGCCAACGGCTTGGGTGGAAGGTGAAGCGCGCGCGCTTCCGCTTCCGAAGCGATCCGCCACTGGCCCTTGCCGTCGTAGCCCTCGCGGCGGGTCTTGAGAATTCCGGGGGCGCCCAGCCGGGCAATCGCTTCAACGAGATCCTCCGCTGAATCGACTGCCGCGTAGTCGGCCGGACGCCCGCCGAGACTTTCGGCGAACTGTTTCTCAACCAGCCGGTCCTGCGCGGTTTCGAGCGCGCGCGGATGAGGCAGCAGCGGTGTCCCGCCAATGGCTGCGAGCGGCGCGACCGGCACGTTCTCGAACTCGTACGTGATAACTGCGCAATCGGCGGCAAAGCGGGCAAGCGCCTCGGCGTCGTCCCACGCGGCACAGGTGAAGCCGCCGCAGACTTCGGGGGCGATGCTGCCCGCCTCGGGCGCATAGACATGGCACCGGTATCCAAGCTGGGCCGCGGCCATCGCCAGCATCCGCCCGAGCTGGCCGCCGCCGAGGATGCCGATCGTCTCCCCCGGCGGGATCATGTCCTGATGGGATCGAGCCCGCCCCCCGATCGCGGCGGACTGTTGAGGAGCGGACCACGGTGCAGCCGGTGGTGTTCGACGAAGGTCGATACGCTGCCGTAGTGATCCTTCACGCGCGACTGGACCTTGCGCATCATCTCCGAGCCGCGCTCCGTCCAGCCGTGCGCTTCGAACATCGGCTCGTACCCGCCATAGCGCTCGATCGCGATCTCGCGGATCGCCCTGGCGTCCCACCCCGGCACATAGGACGCGGGCGCTTCCTCGATTGTCGGCAAAACGGGGTCGGCGGGAGGCTGGACCGCTTCTGGCGGCGGCGGAGGCGGAGGAGGTGGGACCGGCTCGGGGTCGGCCGCCGGCCGTTCGGCAACGGACTCGGTCTGACGCGCGCGCCATTCGCGCAGCCGCTCGGCGAGTTCATCGTCGCTCAGCGCGAGAATCCCGGCGGCAAGCAGGCCGGCATTGCTCGCACCCGCCTCGCCGATGGCAAGCGTGCCGACCGGAACGCCTGCCGGCATCTGCACGATCGACAGCAGACTGTCTTGACCGGAGAGCGCCTTGCTCCGCACCGGCACGCCGAGCACCGGCAGATGGGTCAGCGCCGCGATCATCCCCGGCAGGTGGGCGGCCCCGCCCGCGCCGGCGACGATCACCTTGAAGCCCTCGTCTGCGGCCCCCTTGGCGAAGGCGTAGAGCCGCTCCGGCGTGCGATGCGCCGAGACGATCCGCGCATCGTATTCGACGCCGAGCGCGTCCAGGCATTCGCCAGCATGGCGCATGGTCGACCAGTCGGACTGACTGCCCATCACGATGGCTACGAGCGGCGTGCTCACCTGCCTGTCCTCCGCGCTCATGTCACCTTTCGGAAAGGTAGTAGCGGTCCTGAACCGCCAGTTCGTCATCCACCTCATAGATCAGCGGCTGACCGGTGGGAATCTCAAGCCCGGCAATCTCTTCGTCGGAAATGTTCGACAGGTGCTTCACCAGGGCCCGCCCTCGCAGGGGGCGAGACGGTGATCGTTTCCGCTCACGGCAACAGCCTGCGCGCCTTGGTCAAGCACCTGTCGAACATTTCCGACGACGAGATTGCCGGGCTTGAGATTCCCACCGGTCAGCCGCTGATCTATGAGGTGGATGACGAACTGGCGGTTCAGGACCG
>DATABW010000187.1:0-4382 GCA_036259375.1 Woeseiaceae bacterium | reverse complement strand
ACAACGCGGCACGCGAGGACAACCCGGAGGAAGTGTTCGCCGCCTGGCAGCGCGCGCTCGCGCAGAAGGGGCTCACGGCCGGCCGCTTCTATCGCATCTACGATCCGGCCGCGGCGGCGCCCATCGAGGACGAGCACCTGCAGCGGCGGTTCGAAGCGAAGCGCCGGGAGGACATGGATGCGATCCTGCACCGCATCGACGAGCTGGAGGTCGAGCGCTCCTACCGGATCGTCGGTGAGCTGGAGCAGATCGCGAAGAACATCCGCGAATTTTTCGTGCCGCGGCTACGCGAGGCGCGGGCATCGTGGCGGCGGCGCGTGTTCTGGCATGATGCCGTCGCGTTCGGCACGGTGCTGCTCCTTCTGTTGGGGGTGTCCATTGCTTTCGGCTGGTGGGACGGGATGCGCTACGCGCCGCCGTGGCTGGATACCCTGACGGATTCCCCCGTGCTCCTGTGGAGCATCGTGGCCCTCGCCGTGCTCGCCGCCCTGCTCCTGCACGGTGCGATGCGCCGGCTGGCCGGCCGCGCCGTGCTCCGCCAGATCCGGAGCGACGAGTCGCTGGGCGAGCATGCCGGCACGGTTGCCCGCGCGTTCGAGGCGAACATCCGCTCCTTGTGGCCGTTCTTCCTGACGAAGCCGCGCGGCTGGGGCATGTGGACCCGGCGCAAGCTCGACGCGGTCCTGAGCGATGCGCACCGGGCGATCCGCGACCTGAACGACCGCTATACCGATCCGTCCGGCCGGAGCTCGGTGCGGGAGCGGCCGCCTGAGGACGCGGCCCGCCCGGCGGCCGAGGCCGAGGCCGAAGGCGCGGAGGCAGAGCAGCCCGTGCAGGCGCGGTGGCGCGAATCCCTGACCGCAGAAGCGGAGTCGCAGCGCCAGCGGACGCATTAGCCGTACACCGCAGCTTTGCGGCACGTGCGGCGTGTGCCCGGGTGGTTAGCGCGCTAGACTCGGGTTGCCGGTGCACCGAGCCCGGAGCACGGCTGACGTGCACGACCATCGTTCCCTGCCTGTCCCCGACGAGCGCTACGGCTTCGCGGTTTCGAAAGGCTGCGGTGCTATCACCGAAGACTGCGACTTGATGAAGCAGCCATGCCCCTCGTGGTGGCTTTTCCCCGATAACTCCAAAGGAGTTCTGCCATGTCATACGTCCGGATAACCGCGCTTTCCTGCCTGCTGCTCATGCTCCTGTCCCTGGCGCATGCCGCCGATTCGCAGTCCCGAGTACAAAAGGAGTCGCTGGTGCAGCAGGTCGCCGCGCTGCGTGAAGAGGTGGACCGCCTCAATGCAGTGCTCGCCGTCGCGCCGGACGGGAACATCCGCTTCGCTGCCCGGAAAGACCGGGAGGATGCCTCCGGCGGCACCCGGCGCGAAAACGTGGGCGGCGACCTGGCGGTGCAGGTCGGCGGCTCCTACGACGTAGAGGTCGGGAGCGACCAGCGCGTGTTCGTCGACGGCAACATCGCCCAGAATGCGGGGCGCGCCCTGAGCGTCCTGACCGGAGACACGGCCAGCATCACCGCCGGCAGCAGTATTATCGTCACCGCGAGCGACGACCTCATCCTGCGCAGCGGCGGCGCTTCGATCTTGCTCACGAAGAACGGCGATATCTCGATCAAGGGCGCGAACATCAGCATCGAAGGATCCGGCAAGATCGTCATGAAGGCTCAGGAGATCCAGCAGAACTGACAGTCTTCCGGGCAGCTGGCGCTCGAGCCGTTTGGAAGGCGGGAGCCAACAGCCCCAGGCACCGTAAATATATCCCGGAGCGAATCGCTACTATAATCGGTTGTTCGCACGTATCGTCATCGGCCCATGACCGGGCCGGTGTCACGTCAGCTCAGCAACAACATACGGAAGGGGTTACAGAACATGTCACACAGTTACGAAGGCGGATGCGAGCACGTTCACGCGCACGCCGACAAAGATCCGATCGACAGCCACACCTGCCACTGCTCCGTGTGCAAGCGCGTGACCGGGCAGACGGACACTCACGTGGTCTTCTTCAACCACGGCGACCTCAAGGTCGACAAACCCGACCAGCTGAAGCGTCAACCGTTCAACGATCAGAACCCGAACGGGCCGTTGGAGCTGTGCACCTGCGCGACTTGCGGTACGCCCATCATGCTCGACGACAAGCAGGGACGTATCCGGGCGATCGTGCCCAACCTGATGGGCTTCGACCCGAAGAGCATGCCGGCGAGCTACCACGCGTTCTTCGACCCGGCCGCCGGCGGGAAGGCCCCGGAAGACGGGCGTCCGGTTTACGAGGGTCTGCGCCCGGATTTCGCCTGGCCGGTCCCGGCGTAAGCCCCAAGCTGCCCGGCCCCTGACGGTCGAGCGCACGTAGCCCGGCACGATGCGCATCAACGCGGATTTTTCGCAACGCGTGGTCGTCCGCCCGCGAGACTACCGCTGGGTCGCCTCGCCGATGCCGGGGGTGGAGCGCATGATGCTCGATCGCATCGGCGAGGAAGTGGCGCGGGCCACGTCCCTGGTGCGGTACGCGCCGAACAGCACGTTTTCCGAGCACGTCCACGGCGGCGGCGAGGAGTTTCTCGTGCTGGAAGGCGTGTTCGGCGACGAGCACCGGCTCTACCCGGCCGGCACCTACGTCCGGAACCCGGTGGGCACCCGGCACTCGCCCCGCGTCGGCGATGCGGGGTGCACCATACTCGTCAAGCTGCACCAGTTCGACCCGGCGGACGCAACGCCGGTGGTCATCGACACGCAGGCCACGGAGACTCAGCCCCCCGAGGTCCGCGGATTCGAAGCGGCGCTGCTACACCGGTTCCGGAATGAGCGTGTATCGCTCGTTCGGTGGGGACCCGGCACACCGTGGAAGACTCACGCCCATGATGGCGGCGAGGAAGTATTCGTCATCAAAGGGAGTTTCAGCGACGAGCATGGCGCCTACCCGGCCGGCACGTGGTTGCGTTATCCACACGGGAGCACGCACGAGGCCTCGACTGGCGAGGTGGGTGCCATCCTGTACGTGAAGAGCGGGCACTTGCCGGCTGGCGCGTAGCGTCCGGACGTAACCACCGCGTGGCGGCTGTCCTGCAGTTCAGTCGCTACTGCTGGTGATGCGCCGAATTCCTGTAATGCTCCTCCAGCAGGTCGACGCCAAAGTCGCCGTCGAAGTCCCGCCAGACGGAGTGGATGTGGTTGGCACCGTTCTGGGTGTTGTCGTACTCGATGATGAACGTCGGACCCTGTATCCGGTAATAATGCCGCTCGCCGCGATTCCGCCCTCCCATCCAGGCAAAGCGGATCGAATCGAATCCCGCTGCGCGTATACGTTCGACGCGCTGCCGGGCCACGGCCTCCGGCTGCACTCCCGCGTACTCTTCGATGATGGCGAGCAGGAGCCCGCGCTGCTCCGGTGAGAGCTCGGCGTACGCGATGCCGTTCTGTTCCTGCATGGCGGCCTTGCGGGCGTTCGACGTGAGGATGTCATCGGGCGCCTTCGGTGAAACTACCGCCTGCGCACTCTGCGCGTCATCCAGGCTGCCGAGCAGCGCGCGCGCCAGGTCCTCTTCGGCGGCCAGTGCGCGCGTGCCACGCATGGGGCCGCTGCGAACCTCGGCCGGATTGCTGCCGAGGAACTGCGGAGTGGAGGCAATGGAAGTGCCCCCGACGATCGTCCAGTTCAGCGAAAGATGATGCCCCTCGAAACGCCAGCCCCAGGTGCCGGTCGCCGACGGCTCGCCGAAAATCGCGACGTAGTACAGCTCGGGATCCCGGCGAACCGGGTTGCCCTCGATCTCGGCGAGTACGGGTTCCAGCGCGCGGATTGTCTCGGCCTTGGTGTAGCCCTTCTCGCTCAGGCCTGCCTTGAGCAGATCCAGCGCAACGCGCTGCTGGTCGGCCGACATCCGTTTCAGCGCCAGGCCGGCGCGCGGCTTTGGAACGAAATGCCAGTTGAAACGCTCCTCGGCGTCGAAGGGAAGCTGCGACGTTGTGCGCGCTTCCTCGTCCAGCGTAGTCAGGAACGCCTGGGCTGCGCGAGCCATGTTTTCTGTGGGTGTGGCGGCCTGCACTGACTGACTGAATACCCCGGCCATAGCCAGCGCCCATCCTGCGATCGTTTGCATGCGCATCGGAGAAAACTGAATCACCTTGCGAAGCCCCGGCGAGGCTGCGTTGGACAGACTGTATGCCGGGCGCGTGAACTCCGCAATCAGCACATGAATGCGGCCTGGCCAGCTGTCGTGGAGAGCGCCGCGGACGGGCGCGGTGTCACTGCAGGTTTCTATAGATGTCCTTGCGATGTCCGATCCGGATGACATGGACGACCAGCTCGCGGTCGTTGATCGAATACAGGATTCGATACCGACCCTGGCGAATACGGTAGTGTTCATGGCCTGACAGCTT
>DATABW010000186.1:0-12071 GCA_036259375.1 Woeseiaceae bacterium | reverse complement strand
GAGCGGTACAGGGAAGCGATAGCGGCGGATCCGTCGGAGCGCTTTGACGGCGGCAGGGCGCACGCGGAGACCTGCCCCGCATGCCGGGCGTTCCGTGCGGAGATGCGTTCGCTGGATGAGCGTATCGCCCGTGCCCTGGCGATTGAGGCGCCGGAATCGCGCCTGCCGGAACTGCCCGCGAGCGCCGCGAGTGTCCCGCGAAGCCGTCGGAAGGGCGCCGCACGCCGACGGACTTTCGCCGCCTCGATTTGGGTCGGCCTGGCCGCGGGCATTGGCGTCGCGGCGGTCGTCGCCTGGCACGGCCTGGGTTCCGACGAAGTGCACTCCCCGTTGGCTCGCCAGGTGCTCGCTCATATGGATCACGAGCAATCGTCGCGCCGGGTGACCGCGGTCGCGGTGAGCGACGCCGCAGTCGACGAGGTCCTCGCGCCGCGGGTCTCGGCGTTCGACGCCGGCGCCGGGGTCATCAGCTACGTCATGCCTTGCGTGATCAACGGCAAGGTGACGCCGCACCTGGTCGTGCAGGGAAGGACCGGTCCGATCACGCTGATACTCCTGCCGGAGGAGACCCTCGATGCGCCGATACCGCTATCCGGCGAGCACGTGCACGGCGTGATCCTGCCGGCGGGCAGCGGCAGTGTCGCGGTCATAGGGCAGCGGGAAGAGCAAAGCCCCGAAATCGAAGCGATCGGGGCACGGGTAATCGACTCAGTGAAGTGGACGATCTAGCGAGCGTCTGCCCCGCTGATCCAGGGACGGGCTCGCTCGCCGCCCGTCCCGCGAGAGGCACTTTTTCACATACCACAAGCAGGAGATGACAATGTCCGACAAGAAAGTAGTCAGGCCGGTAGCGCTGGCCGTGGGTGCAGCACTGGCCGGCACGCTGGCCGCGGGCGGGGTTGCCTATGCCGATTCGGGTGCGAGCCCGTTTGCGATGACGACCCTGAGCGCGGGCTACATGCTGGGCGCGGCGGAAGGCAGCTGTGGCGGCGACAAGGGAGAAAAGGACGCCGAGGGCAGCTGTGGCGGCGACCAGGGAGGCAAGGCCGAGGGCAAGGAGGCCGAGGGCAGCTGCGGCGGCGCCAAGGACGCCGAGGGCAGCTGCGGCGGTGACAAGGAAGGGAAAGACGCCGAAGGCAAATGCGGCGAAGGCAAGTGCGGGGGAGCGGTCTGACGCCGACGCCGTGTACGGTAAGAGAAGCCCGCGCGTCGACGCGGGCTTCTTCCCGGGCAAAGGAGCGTCAGCCGCCAATCTCCTGTTTATGCGGATTTTCGCGCGATGCGCCGAACGCTCATCGCTGATAATCTGCCGCATGAAGCGATGCATCGGTACCTGACATCCGTAGTGACGCGCCATGCCGGTAAGAACAGTCGATAAGAGGGTTCGACGCTGCCCCTGGGCGGGCGACAGCAGCCTGGCTTACATCGAGTACCACGACACCGAGTGGGGCGTGCCCGTCTGGGACGACGCCACGCAATTTGAATTCCTGGTGCTGGAAGGGGCGCAGGCGGGCCTCAGCTGGTCGACGATCCTGAACAAGCGCCAGGGCTACCGGAAGGCGTTTGCGGGCTTCGATCCACAGAAGGTGGCGCGCTTCACCGACCGGCGCATCGAGCGCATTCTGCAGGACCCCGGGATTGTGCGGAACCGGCAGAAAGTGAACGCCGCGGTAACGAACGCAAAGGCATTCCTCGAGGTACAGGAGGAATTCGACGGCTTCTGTAACTACATCTGGCGCTTCGTCGATGGCAAGCCGAAGCAGAACCGCCTGAAAAGTGATGCCGACGTGCCGGCGACTTCGACAGAGTCCGATGCGTTGTCGAAAGACATGAAGCAGCGCGGATTCAAATTCGTCGGCAGCACGATCCTGTATGCGCACATGCAGGCAACCGGGATGGTGAACGACCACCTCACGAGCTGTTTTCGCCACAGGGAATGCGCCGCAATGGCGCGGCGCCCGTAGCGGCGCCGGGGCCCTCGCCTGCAGGAGTTCCGTCTCGAGGGGGTTAGCAGGAGGCGACGTCCGGGTTCCGTGCGACGAGCTCCTACAGCTTGAATTTGAGGCCGTGCAATTCGGCGAGGAGCGTTGCCTTCTGTTCCTTGCTGAGCGGCAGCAGCGGTGGCCGCAGCCGCTCCCATTCGGGATCGCTCCCGAACCCGGCGATCACCGCTTTAAGCGCCGCGATCATCGGGTACCTTTGCAGTACCTCCCGGAGCCGGTTCAAATCCTGCTGCAGCGATTCGGCTTTCGGTGACTGCCATTCCCGGTACAGCCTGTAAATCGCGGAAGCGTGAACATTGGCCGTGGCGGAGATGACGCCCGCGCCTCCGGCACGCAGGGTCCGCAGCAGGAAGGCCTCGCTACCCGCGAACACGCGAAAATCCTCCCAGTCGCAGTCGAGTAACGCCCGGGTGTTGTTCCAGTCACCGGAACTGTCCTTTATTCCCGCAATGCATTCCGGGTACGCCTGGACGAGCCGCCCTACCAGGTCGACTGAAAGGCCGACGCCCGAGATCGGCGGGATGTGATACAGGTAAACGCGCAAGGCATCGCTGCCGACCCGCTCGACGACTTCGGCGTAGCTCCTGAACAGCCCCTCATCGTCGACCGCCTTGTAGTAGAAGGGCGGCAGCATGAGCACGCCGCCACAACCGAGGCTGACGGCATGCCGCGTCAGGCGCACGGTATCGGTGAGTGCGCAGCACCCCGTCCCCGGCATCATGCGCGCGGGATCGATTCCGGCATCGACCAGGCGGTCCAGCAGCTCGATCTTCTCGCCGACCGACAGGGAGTTGCCCTCGCTGTTCGTGCCGAACACCGCCAGCCCCGCGCCCTCCGACAGCAGCCAGCGACACTGCCGGATCAGCCGCAGCGCATCCGCCGCCAGGTCGTCCCGAAACGGCGTAACGACAGGCGCCAAAACTCCGTGGAAACGCATTGGGGTCGGACCTCCAGAACTCACTGAAAGCTTGGGAGAAATCGGCCCAAAGAGGCGCCTATTAACACCTTAACGGGCCCACTTTGCCTCCAAAAAGGACGGTCCCCCCATGGTACCGAGAAGCCTCAATTTCGGGGTGGAAAAGGGCCCTTTAAGACCTCGAGCAAGCTCCTTTTCAAGCACATTCCCGGTCTAGTCAGGGTCTTGCGTTGGTCCGACCCCAATGTTGACGACGGTGAGGGCGACCAGGCCTTGGGGGGTTCTGTGCGAGATGGCGCCGAGGTAGTGGCCGCCGGCGGCGAGGCCGGACCAGTTGAGGGTTATGTCGGACGTCGTGCCGGCGTCGACGAAGCCCGGTGCCGCTACGGTCATGTTCTCACGGTCGTCATCGCGTCCGAAGAACCAGGTGAACAGCGTGTAGTTGGCGCCGGCGCCGCCCGCGTCGTCGGTATCGAAGCCGTGAACGAAGACCTCGTAGCGGCCGGGCCCCGGGAGCAGGACGTTGACCTGCTCGCGTGAGGTCGGCTCGCCGCTCTCGGCGATTTTCGTGCAGCTCGCGAGCGTCGGGCAGTAGCGGACGTACATGTCGAGGTCGTCGTCACCGTCCGTAAACTCGTCGAACAACGCGAAGCGCAGGTAGGCCTGGTCCGCAGGCAGGTCGAGCGTATGTACGCTGACGCCGCCCCCTGCGCGGAACGTGAATTCCTGGTTCGGATCCTCGTCCACCGAGCCGCCGGACTCGATCGCGGGCACCAGTCCGTGCACGCCCGCCGCATAGGTGCCGGTGTATCCGAACGCCACCGGGAAGGCGAGGCTGCCGGTGCTGCCGGAGGAAGCGACCTCCGCCGGTGCCCGGATGGAGGTGGGTCGCACGGCCAGCACGCTGCGCACCGCGTGCTCGTCCCCCACCCAGGTGAGGCTACCGAAGCGCCACAGGTCGAGCGGTCCGCTCTCGAAGCCGAAGGTCACTTCGAACTCCGCCGATGCCCCCGGCGCGAGCGAGAGCGTGGACGGCGACACGAGCACGCTGATCCCTGCCGGCGCTTCGACCTGCGCCGTGTAGCGGCCGGTGCCGTCACTGACGTTGGTGACCCGCCGCGTCACCGTCTGCGTCCGGGTCAAACCGGACAAGGCAATCGACGGCTGGTTCATGTCCACTGCTTCGAATGAAAAACCATCGATCGCGAGTTGATCGCAGCGTGCCTCGTCGACAGCCGGTGAAGCCGTGCCGCAGGCGAACGCGTCGTACTCGTCGTCGGTCAGGTCGTACACGAGGCCCGGATCGTTCGCCCGGTTTGGATCGATGTGCCCGCTGCCGAAATCGAAGGGATTTGCGGCCGTTTCGCCGTCCTGCTGGGTCACGCCCTGGTAGGCCGTCGTCATGAGAGCCGACTTTATGGCGGCGGGACTCCAGTCCGGGTGCGCCTCGCGGAGGAGCGCCGCGATGCCCGCCACGTGCGGCGCCGCCATCGACGTGCCCGTCAGGAACGCAAAGTTCTCGCCCGCGACGGAGTTTGCCGCGACCGGGGTGAAGCCTGCGAGGATGTTGATCCCGGGTGCCGTAACGTCCGGCTTCAGGATGTCCTGGACCGGTCCCGGCCCGCGCGAGGAGAAGGCGCCCATCACGTTGCCGGTTTCTTCTTCCGTCAGGAACAAGCCCTTGTCCAGTATGACTTCCAGGGCCTCCCCGGCGTCGATCTCGGCGAGCAGCAGATTGCCGTCGGCCTGGCCGACCATCAGCGCGGGTATACCGGGGTCTGTGCTGCCGGTCATGACGATCGGCGATCCCGCAATGTTGAACACCAGTACCGCGATCGCGCCGGCATCCTCGGCGTTCTCGACCTTCACTTCGAAGTCGCACCCGCCCCTCTGGATGAACGCAACGTTGCCCGAGAGCTCGGCGCCATTGACGAGCGGTTCGCAGGCGTCGAACTCCGTTCCCGCCGTACCGTCGCCGAGCGTGTCGTCGTCGTCATCGACGAGCACAAGCCGGCCCTCGATCCGATCTTCGTCGATGAGCGGCGGCGTGAAGCTGGCTTCACGCACGGCGTACCGCCCTGAAACGCTCGCGGGCGCCGTAACTTCGATCGCCTCCAGCGAGTGCTCGCCGTCGCGGCTGGAAGCACCGGTCGTGATCACCCACGGCGCACCCGCCGGCGAACCGATGGTGTTGAAGCCCGGACCCTCGTTGCCCGCGGCCACCACGGTCAGCACGCCGGCCTTCGCCGCGGCCATCAGGGCGATGTCGTCGGGTGCCGTCGCGGTCAGCACCGAGCTGCCGACGGAGTAGTTAATAATGTGTACGCCGTCGGCGACGGCCGCATCGATGGCGTGCGCGAGATCGGAGGTATTGCAGCTCGCGCGCAGGTCTCCCGGCCGGAGCCAGCAGGCCTTGTAAGCGGCGACGCGCGCCCGCGGCGCCATGCCCTCCACCCGCTCGAGGAATGTGCCGAAGATCGATGCGCGGACCCGGTTGCCGGCGGCCGTGGTGGCGGTATGGGTGCCGTGCCCGTCGACATCGCGCGCGGAGAAAATTTCGCCGTCGTCGAACCGGCCGGTCGCCTCGGCACCCTCGAAGAAGTACCGGGCGCCGATCATCTTGTTGTTGCAGGCATCGGCGGGAAACTCCGGTCCGGCCTGGCAGGTCCCGTCCCAGTTCTCCGGCGGCTGGAACACGAGCGTGTCCTCCAGCTCGTCGTAACGCCGGCAGAGCCAGCGGCCGAGCAGGGATGTCTCGGCCCAGCGGCTCTGGCAGGCGCGCGGCCGGTCGGCTTCGAGCGTGTCGGACAAGGCCGGGTGCTCGGGAATGATGCCGCTGTCGATGATGCCGATGACAATGTCTTCGCCCGTGAGCCCCGTCGCGCCGCGCAGACCCACCTCCGGTTCGAACAGGCCCAGGAAATCCGCGCTGAAGCTGGTAGCGAGCGGCCGCACCTCGTCTTCCCAGACATGCAGCACTTCCGGCATCTGGCCGAGCTTCGCCGCTTCGGCCTGCGTCATGCGCGCGGCAAAGCCATTGAGGCTGTAGCGATAGCTGTAGAGTTTGCGCGGATCGGGACCGAGCCGGGTGAGCACGCTGTCGTGCTGATCCACGAGACGGTTGGCATAGCTGCGCACGCCGGCCGCGTTCTTGTCGAATGCAGCGGGGGCTGCGCCGCCACCGATCTTGGCCGCTCCCGCTGCGGCTTGCGAGGCGTGGTATTCCACGGCCGCGGGCGCCTTCAGCTGCACGATGTAGACCTTGGAAGTGCCGCCGTCATCGAACGGCGCCTCGACCTCCGCCCTGGCGGCGCCGGCCAGCGCGAAGCCGCAGAGCATCGTGAGACGGAGCCAGGTCACAGTGTGCAGAACCCCCTGCTTTCGTTGGATTTTCCGGCTGAGGAAACCGGTGTAAGCCCCGGTTTGGAATCAAGTTACCATAAGAGGAAGCGGCGGAGCCAGCGCCTTCGATAAGCGCCCCTACAGTGCTCCGTCCAGCCAGTCGCGGGGGCGGAGGTAGTCGCTGTAGAGGCGCGCCTCCTGCGATCCCGGCTCCGGTTGCCAGCCGTACTCCCAGCGCGCGCGGGGCGGCAGCGACATCAGGATTGATTCCGTGCGGCCCCCGCTCTGCAGCCCGAACAGGGTGCCGCGGTCGTACAGCAGGTTGAACTCGACGTAGCGGCCGCGGCGGTAAAGCTGGAACTCGCGCTCGCGCTCGCTGAACGGCGCATCCCGGCGAGCCTCGACGATGGGCAGGTAAGCGGGCAGGAAGGCTTCTGCGATCGACCGCGTGAGGTCGAACGAGCGCTCGAACCCGCCTTCGTTCAGGTCGTCGAAGAACAGGCCACCGACGCCGCGCGTCTCCAGGCGGTGCGGAAGTTGGAAATAATCGTCGCACCAGCTCTTGTAGCGCGGATAAACGTCCGCGCCGAAAGGCTCGCAGGCGGCGCGTGCCGTGCGATGCCAGTGCAGCACGTCGTCGTGCACCGGGTAGTACGGCGTCAGGTCGAAACCGCCGCCGAACCACCACACCGGCTTGCCCTCGCCCGGATCGGCGGCGAAAAAGCGGATGTTCGCGTGCGTCGTCGGTACGTGCGGGTTTTCCGGGTGCAGCACCAGGGACACCCCCATCGCCTGGAAGCCACGGCCGGCGAGCTCGGGCCTTGCACGCGTCGCGGAGGGCGGCATTTCACGGCCAAAGACGTGCGAGAAGCCTATCCCCGCCTGCTCGAACAAGCCGCCGTTCGCGAGGATCGAGCTTTCGCCACCACCGCCGGCTTCGCGCGACCAGCGATCGTGGCGAAACGCCTGCTGCCCGTCGGCTTTCTCCAGCGCCTCGACCAGTCGTTGTTTGAAGGACGACAGGTATTTTCGCACCTGCTCGGGCGCATGGCCGCTGTCGTTCATGATTCGGCTGCCCTGACGATTGCCCCGCTTTGCAGGTCCCGGATCTCGGAAGCCCCGGCGGCCGGGCCGCAGCTTCCGGGGACGACGTAGTCTACCAGCCGCCCGAACTGCTTTCGCAGTGCAAAGGCCGTGCGCGCGGGCGGGCGGCCCGAAACGTTCGCGCTCGTCGAGACGAGTGCGGAAGCGGCGGCTTCGCACAGCGCCGCGGCAACCGGATGCGCAGTGAGCCGCACGGCAATGCTGTCGTGAGCGCCTCGGATGTTGTAGGGGACCGAGTCCTGCGCCCGCACCAGCCACGTCACCGGATGCTCGAGGGTCGACGGCAGCTCGGCGTCCGGAGGCACGCGCGCCCACGGTGCAAGCTGGTCCTTGCCGGCCGCGATCAGGATCAGCCCGAGCGCCGGGTCGCGTTGCTTGATCGCCAGGATCCGCGTGATCGCATCCGCGTCGCCGGGCAGGCAGCCGAGCCCGAAAACGCCCTCCGTGGGGTAAGCGATCACGCCCCCGTCACGAAGAATCCTGGCTGCTTTGTGGATCGGAAACGACAGGGGCATGCATTCCCCGCTCCGGCGTCACTCGCCGGTCGCTTTCGAAGCCGCCTGCTTCCGCGCCTTTTTCTTGGCCTTCTTCTTTTTCTTCTTCTTTTTCGCTGTCTTTTTGGCGACCTTTGCCGCAGCGGCCGGCTTGGCGGCATCGCTGCTCGAAGCGGTTTTCTTCTTCTTGCCCCGCCGGCCGCGGAGCGGCGCCGCGGCGAGCAGTTCCTTGCACTCATCCAGAGTCAGCGACTTCGGCTCGCGGTCTTTCGGCACGCGCGCGTTCTTCGTCTTGTCGGTGATGTAGGGACCATAGCGACCGTGCAGCACCTGGATACCCTCTTCCTCGAAATCCTGGATGATGCGATTCGCATCCGCGATTTTCTTTTCCTCGATGAGCTCGAGCGCGCGCGGCAACTGGATCGTATACGGATCGTCATCGCCCCGGATGGATACGAACTTGTCGCCATAACGGACGTAGGGTCCGAAGCGCCCGACGCTGGCGCTGACGGGGAGGACATCCGGAGTCTCCCCGAGTTTGCGCGGCAGCTTGAAAAGCTCGAGGGCCTCCTCCATCGTGATGTCGTTCATCTTCTGGCCGGGACGGAGCCCGGCGAACTTCGGTTTCTCCTCGTCATCTTTCGTGCCGATCTGCACGAATGGACCGTAGCGTCCCATGCGCACGGTGATCGGCTTGCCGCTCTTCGGATCGGTGCCGAGTTCGCGTGCCATCGCGACCTGCTCGCGCGTTACGCTCTGTTCCTTGTCCTCCACGAGATCGGAAAACGGTCGCCAGAAGTGCTCGAGCAGAGGAATGATCTCTTTTTCGCCGAGCGACACGGCGTCGAGGTCGTCTTCGAGGCGGGCGGTGAAATCGTAGTCGACATACTGCGTGAAATGCTCGGTGAGGAAGCCGTTCACGATGCGACCGATGTCGGTCGGGATGAACCGTTTGCCGTCCATTTCCACGTATTCGCGATTCTTCAGCGTCGCAATGATGCTGGCGTAGGTTGACGGTCGGCCGATGCCGTATTCCTCCAGCGTCTTCACGAGGCTGGCTTCGGTGTAGCGCGGCGGCGGCTCGGTAAAGTGTTGTTCCGGCCGCAGCTTCTCCAGCGCGATCACGTCGCCTTCCTCTACTTCAGGCAGCAGCCGGTCCGTCTCCTCGGCCGTGTCGTCCTGGCCTTCCTGGTAGACGGCGATGAAGCCCGGCTCGACGAGCACAGAACCGTTTGCCCGCAGCAGGTGATCCTGATCGGGTGCGACCTGCACATCACCAGGGAGGCCCGGACGGAATTCCAGCGTCACGGTGTCGAACACTGCCGGCACCATTTGCGACGCCATGGTCCGCTTCCAGATAAGCGTGTAGAGCTTCAACTGGTCGTCGTCGAGCGCGTTCTGCAGCGTCTCAGGCGCGATGGCCGCCGACGTCGGACGGATCGCCTCGTGCGCTTCCTGCGCGTTCTTCGACTTTGCCTTGTACTCGGGCGGGGTCTCGGGAACGTTTTCGGCACCGTAGCGGTCGCGAATGACTTCGCGGATCTCGTCGACAGCGATAGACGCGAGGGTGACCGAATCGGTGCGCATGTACGTGATGAGGCCCACGTTGCCCTCGCCCGGCAGTTCGATCCCCTCGTACAAGCGCTGCGCCACGCGCATCGTGCGTTGCGTATTGAAACCGAGTTTCCGCGAGGCCTCCTGCTGCAGCGTCGATGTCGTGAACGGCGCCGCCGGATTTCGCCGCCGCTGCTTCTTCTCGACCTTGATCGTCGTCAGTTTGCCGTCGGCTGCACCGGTGATCGTTCGCTCGACTTCCCGGGCGGCATCTTCATTCCCGAAGCTGAATTGCTCGACCTTCTCCCCGCGATACTGCACGAGCCGCGATACGAACGGCTGACCATTCTTGCTGACATCGGCTTCTATGGTCCAGTACTCGCGCGCCTTGAACGCCTCGATCTGCTGCTCGCGCTCCACGATCATGCGCAACGCGGGACTCTGCACCCTCCCGGCCGACAGGCCGCGCTGCACTTTCTTCCAGAGCAGTGGCGACAGGTTGAAGCCGACCAGGTAATCCAGCGCGCGGCGAGCCTGCTGTGCACTCACGAGGTCATCGGAAATTTTCCTCGGGTGCTCGATGGCCTCGCGAATCGCGTTTTTCGTTATCTCGTGAAACACCACCCGGTACACAGGCTTGCCGTTGAGCGCGTTCTTTTCTTTCAAGAGTTCGGTCAGGTGCCAGGAGATCGCTTCCCCTTCGCGGTCCGGGTCAGTCGCGAGATAGAGGGCATCGGCTTTCTTCAGCGCGCGCACGATCGCGTTGACGTGCTTCTCGTTCTTCTCGATGACCTGGTACTTCATCGCGAAGCCCTGCTCGGGATCGACCGCGCCTTCCTTGGGCACGAGATCGCGCACATGGCCATAGGAGGCCATGACATCGAAATCGGCGCCGAGATATCGCCCAATGGTCTTGGCTTTGGCGGGCGACTCGACTATGACGAGGTTCTTCGACATGCGGCAGGAAATTTTCCGAGAGCGAATAACGCACGATGACGACAAACGACAGCAGGAGCTTGGCGTTGCGGGCGATTGAATTACATGCTTGCCCTCGGCCTGTCAAGGCGCGTTTTATGGTCCGTCTGCGATTGCCCGCGCCGGCGACGAGGCGCCGAGGCTCGCTCGGACCCTTGCAAACAGCGGTTCGGAAAGCAAAAAGGAAGAAGGCAGGTCGAGCTCGGGCGGCGCGGAAAAAAACCGCCGATCAGTGGAGCATGCCGCCGCTTTCGTCGAAAACGAGGTCTTCCATGCGCGCGTAAGCGAGTTCCTGCCCCGGCTGGCTGAACAACACCATCAGCACGACCCACTTGATCTGTTCGACGTCGATGTCGGGCGTCTCCAGTGCGAGCAGCCGATCGATGAGGATCTCACGCTGCGGCGGCGACAGGATGCCGATCTGTTCCAGGTAGGTGATGAAGCCACGGCAGCCGGTATCCAGCCGCTCGTGTTCCATCGCGTTGTAGATGCGCGTGCCGTGCCCGGTCTGGCGGCTGTAGGTGAGATCGTCCTGCTTTTCCGCGAGGCCGTCGAGCCAGTCGAGAGCACGGTCGATTTCGCTATCGGCGAAACCGGCTCTGGCCAATTCGTCGCGCAGCTCGTTCTGGTCCGGCTCGGGCTCTTCCTCGGCATCAATGTACGTCTCGAAGAGGTACATCAGCACATCGAGCACATTCTCTTTCATGCCTGGAGCGACTCCTAACCGTTCCTTCTTGCGTAATTCCCGCCGTGCAGGGCCTCGATCTCGCCCTCCAGCTCCAGTATCAGAAGCATGGAGGAAACCTGCCCGATCGTCAAACCGGATTCCGCCGCGAGCTCATCGGTGCTTCGGGGATCGTGGCCGAGCGCTTCGAGCAGCGATGCGTAGTCGGGATCCTGCGTCAGGAGCGTCGAGGCCGTGGTTTCAGAGGGCGTCGCCGTCTGCGTGTTTTGCATAAGATGTCCGGCGAGCGGCCCGATCTCCCCGACAATGTCGTCGGCGCTCTCCACCAGCTTCGCACCCTCGCGGATGAGCTGGTGGCAGCCGCGCGACAGCGCGTTGTGTATCGACCCCGGGATCGCGAAGACTTCGCGTCCCTGTTCCGCGGCCAGTCGGGCAGTGATGAGCGAGCCGCTGCGGCGCGCGGCTTCCACCACCAGGACGCCCAAGCTCGTGCCGCTGATCAGCCGGTTGCGGGCGGGAAAGTGGTGGCGCCTGGGGCCGCTGCCGAGCGGAAACTCCGACACGAGTGCGCCCCTGGCGGTAATGCGCTCGGCGAGCCCGCGGTTGACAGCCGGGTAGATCGTATCGATTCCGTGTCCGAGCCAGGCGACGGTGGGCACATCAGCGGCCAGAGCGCCTTCATGCGCCGCGCTGTCGATGCCTTCGGCAAGCCCGCTGACGATGCAGAAACCGGAGGCGCCGAGGTGCTTCGCGAATTCGTAAGCATTGCGCATGCCGCCTCGAGTCGGATTGCGGCTGCCGACGATCGCGAGCGAAGGAAGCCCCAGTGCTTCGAGATTGCCGCGGACGTAAAGCCGGGCGGGAGGATCGCCGATCTGATGCAGCAATTCCGGATAATCCGGTGAGCCCGGTTCCACGATGTGGTTGCCGGGCGCGGCGAGCCATGCCTTCAGCGCCTCACTCATGGGACGGTTTCCGCGGCGGAAACGGAGCGGGCC
>DATABW010000185.1:0-3202 GCA_036259375.1 Woeseiaceae bacterium | reverse complement strand
GGGACCCACATGCGCATTCTGATGGCGGTGCGGCGCGCGGCTGGCACGCTGCAGGCGAGAGGGAGCTGAGCATGACAGTCCTGCTCGACGAGCATCTTTCGCGCCGCAGCGTGCTGCGCGGAGGGGCGCTCACGCTGAGCTTCACGCTGTTTCCGGGTCGGTTGCTGGCGCAAGACGACGAAGACGCCCAGGATGTAAGGTCCACCGACGAGCCGGAGCTCGAGCTGCCCGGAAGCTTGGGCGACGATCCGTTCCTGGAATCCTGGATCCGTATCGAGGCCGACAACTCGATCACTGTGTTCACCGGAAAGGTCGAGTTGGGCCAGGGGATCAAGACGGCGCTCCTGCAGGTCGCGGCCGAGGAACTCTATGTCTCGCCCTCCGAGATCACCTTGGTCACCGCCGACACTGCCCGGACGCCGGACGAAGGCTTCACGGCCGGAAGCCAGTCAATGCAGGACAGTGCCACCGCGCTTTTGCACGCCGCCGCACAGGTCCGGGCGATCCTGACGGATCTGGCAGCCGAAAGGTTCGACGTCGCTCCCGAGCAGCTGAGACTGGAAAACCGCACGCTAGTGGCGCCGGATGGGCGAACGCTGACTTATGGGGAGCTGGTCGCCGGCAGGTTACGGGAAGTTCAGGCCCGGCCAACCTCTCCGCTGAAGGATCCGGTCGACTACACCGTCATCGGCCGTGACCTGCCGCGCGTGGACATCCCGGCCAAGGTGACCGGAGGTGCCGCATACGTGCACGACCTTCGCCTGCCCGAGTTGGTGCACGCCCGCGTCGTTCGGCCGCCGAGCTACGGCGCGCGGCTGGGTTCGCTCGAGACGGCTGAAGTCGAGCAGATGCCAGGCGTACTGCAGATCGTCCGCAACGGCAGCTTCCTGGCCGTCGTGGCCGAGCAGGAGTGGCAGGCGGTCCAGGCGATGCGCGCCATCGGCCGATCCGCGACGTGGCACGAAGAAGAGCGCCTGCCGAGCCCGGAAGCGATCTTCGATTTCATGCACTCTCTCCGTTCCGAAGAGCGCGTCATCCACGAAGCCGGCACGAGGCAAGGCGGCACGACGAATGTCATCGAAGCGGAGTACTTCCGCGAGTACCAGATGCACGCCTCGATCGGACCTTCATGCGCGGTCGGACTCTACCAGGACGGTATGCTGACTGTTTGGACTCACTCGCAGGGGGTCTATCCGCTGCGAGAGGCGATCGCGGAAATGCTCGATCTGCCGCTCGAGCGCGTGCGCTGCATCCATGCCGAAGGGTCCGGATGCTATGGCCACAACGGAGCGGACGACGCCGGGGGCGATGCGGCGCTGATCGCCGTGGCACACCCCGGCCGCCCCGTGCGCGTGCAGTGGATGCGCGAAGACGAGCATCGTTGGGAGCCTTATGGATCGGCGATGCATTCGCGGGCGAGAGCCCGGCTGAACGGGCAGGGTAGGATCGTCGACTGGAGCTATGAGGTCTGGAGCAACACCCATTCGACCCGGCCGGGCGGAGCCGGCGCCCTTTCCTGCGCCTGGCTGCTGGAGGATCCGATCCCGGTGCCGCCGGCGGAGCCGATCCCGCAGCCGACCGGCGGCGGCGACCGCAATGCGATACCGCTCTACGCGCTGCCGAACGCCAGGATCGTGCACCATTTCATCCCTGAGATGCCGCTCAGGGTTTCGGCGCTGAGGGCGCTCGGCGGATACATGAACGTCTTTGCGCTCGAGAGTTTCATGGACGAGCTGGCCGCGGCCGCCGGCGCCGATCCCGTGGAATTCCGTTTGCGGCACCTGGAGGACGAAAGGGCTCGCGATGTCGTCCTGAGGGCGGCCGAGGCATTCGACTGGCCGGGCGCCGAGGGGCTGCCCGACGGCCACGGGCGGGGCTTCGGCTTCGCACGGTACAAGAACCTGGCCGCCTATTGTGCCGTGGCCGTGGAAGTTTCCGTTGCGCGAGAGAGCGGCAAGGCTCGCGTGCTGCGGGCCGTGGCAGCGATCGACAGCGGTTCCGCCGTCAATCCGGATGCCATACGCAACCAGACGGAAGGCGGGATCGTCCAATCCTCCAGCTGGACGCTGCTGGAACAGGTCCGCTTCGACCGGACCAGGATCACCAGCCGCGACTGGAGCACGTATCCGATCATGCGCATGCGCTCGGTGCCCGAAAGCGTCGAGGTGCATGTTATCGATCGGCCCGGTGCGCCCTATCTCGGCACCGGAGAGGCCGCGCAGGGCCCTGCCGCCGCGGCGATCGCGAACGCGGTAGCGAACGCCTCCGGAAAGAGAATCCGGCACATCCCCTTGACCCCGGATAGGATCAAGGCGGCTATGGCCGCATAGCAGGACTCCCGTTCCGCAATGCAGTACGTTCGCCAAGCGCCCGCTGGTGGCATCCCGATCGTTCGGTCCGACGCCCGCGATGCAACCGCGCAAGAGAACGCCGATGCCAGCTACGTCGTGCCGTTTCGGCGTTCATGCCTGGCAGCCGATGCACGGGCTGGCGCCGCAGGACGAGCGATCGGCCGGGCGCCCTCGACGGTCCGCCTGTCACGGCGCCCCTCACGACGGCCGCCGTCTTGAGCGGGGGGACCGCGACCGCAGCCGGCATCGGGGCGATCATGCTGGCCGGCGTTTCAGGGCTGGCTGCATGCGGTCCCACGTTTCAGCAGATGGCGGCCACCGAGTGCGCCGGTATCGCGACCGACACCGCCTACCAGGATTGCCGGCAGAGCCTGGCCCGCCGTCTCGCCGACGAGCGCCTCGGCTATATCGTCCGATCCCAGGCGGTGCGTTGATGGCGTTCGATCGTGCTACCCGCGCTGGCGCGCCATGCGGCAGGCGGTGCGGTAGGCCTCGCGCAGGGCATCGACCCGGGCAATGCCGCGGCCGGCGATGTCGAACGCCGTGCCGTGCGCCGGGGTCGTGATCGGCACGGGCAGGCCGGCCAGGATCGTGATGCCGCGTTCGAAGCCCAGCAGCTTCATGGCGATCTGGCCCTGATCGTGGTACATCGTGACGACGGCGAACGCCCCTCGCGTGCTCGCACGAACACGGTAGGTTGGGCCATCGCAGCGAGCGATGCCAAGGTGTGATTGGCTTCGTTTTTCAAAAAATCGAGAATTGCGCACTGGGATTCCTGCGGCTGATGGGCTTGTTCGGTCTTCCCGTCGACATCGTCGTGCTCCAGCGGGGCCTTGCCCCAGCGGGCCCCG
>DATABW010000184.1:0-4477 GCA_036259375.1 Woeseiaceae bacterium | reverse complement strand
TGGCTGCCGGATGCACACGTCGAGGCGCCGACCGGCGGTTCCGTTATCCTGGCGGCCATCATGCTGAAGATGGGCGGGTACGGTTTCGTGCGCATGTCCCTGCCGATGCTGCCGGACGCGAGCGAGTACTTCGCCGGCATGATGATCGCGCTGTCGCTGATCGCCATCGTCTACATCAGCTTCGTGGCGCTGATGCAGAAGGACATGAAGAAGCTGATCGCGTATTCGTCGATCGCTCACATGGGCTTCGTCACGCTCGGGTTCTTCCTGCTGTGGGCCATCCTGGAGCGGCACGGCGTCAGCACCGGCGCAGCGCTGGGCATGACCGGCGGGATGGTGCAGATGGTGTCTCACGGACTGGTATCCGGCGCGATGTTCCTGTGTGTCGGTGTGCTCTACGATCGGCTGCACAGCCGGCAGATCGCCGATTACGGCGGCGTCGGCAACAGCATGCCGGCATTCGCCGCATTCATGGTGCTCTTCGCGATGGCTAACGTGGGCCTTCCCGGCACGTCCGGCTTCGTCGGCGAGTTCATGGTGATCGTCGCCAGCTTCAAGGCGAGCTTCTGGTACTCCTTCGCGGCAGCGAGCATCCTCGTCCTGGGCGCCGCGTACACCCTGTGGATGATAAAGCGGGTGTTGTACGGGGAGGTCGGCAATACGAGAGTGGCCGCGATGGAGCCGCTCAATCACCGGGAGTTCATCGTTCTCGGCGTGCTGGCCGTGGCGGTGCTGCTGCTGGGTATCTGGCCGGCGCCGCTGGTCGACATGATGGCAGCCACCGTGGATCAGCTCGTGGACCAGCTGGGTCAGTCGAAGCTGGCGGCGCTTTGAAGTGAGGAAAGCATGAACTGGACCGACATCATGCCCGCGACGCCGGAGATAGCGCTGCTATCGTTGATCTGCGGGGTGCTCGTTGCGGATCTTTTTGTCGACGAGAACCGGCGGGTCGTAACGTACTGGCTGAGTCTTGCCTCGCTGGCCATCGTCGGCGTGCTGCTGGTGGCAACCGCGCCGGAATCGCCGACGCTGGTGTTCGCCGGAAGCTACGTGAGCGATTCACTGTCCCAGCTCCTGAAGCTCGCTTCCGTGATCCTGGTCGGGTTGAGCTTCGTGTACGCGCGCCACTACCTGACGGAGAACGGCCTTCTGAAAGGTGAATTCTTCACGCTGGGCATGTTCGGGCTGCTCGGCATGATGATCATGATGTCCTCCAACGGGCTGATGACGATGTATCTCGGCCTCGAGACGCTGGCGCTGTCGCAGTACTCGCTGGTCGCCATCGATCGCAACTCGAAGGTTTCCGCCGAATCCGCGATGAAATACTTCGTGCTCGGGGCGATTGCCTCCGGTTCATTGCTCTACGGGATATCCTGGACCTACGGCGTCACGGGCAGCCTGCAGTTCCACGATATTGCGGCGGCGATCCAGGCCAACCCGGGGATGAACGGGGTGGCGCTCTGGTTCGGCATCGCCTTCATGCTGGTCGGGATCGGATTCAAATTCGGGGCGGTGCCGTTCCACATGTGGCTGCCGGACGTCTACCAGGGCGCGCGCACGCCGGTCACGCTGTATCTCGTGGCGGCGCCGAAGCTCGCGGCGGTGGCGCTGATCATCCGCATCCTCGCAGACGGGCTCGGTTCCATCCACGAGGTGTGGGCGAGCATGGTGCTGGTGCTCGCGGTGCTGTCGCTGGTTATCGGCAACGTCGTGGCCATCGCGCAGAGCAATATCAAGCGCATGCTGGCTTATTCGACAATAGGCCACGTCGGCTTCATCCTCGCGGCCGTGTTGTGCGGCACGACCACCGGGTACGCAGCAGCGCTCTACTACGCCATCACCTACGTGATCATGGCGGCGGGCTCCTTTGCGATGGTGATTTTGCTCAGCCGCAAGGGCTATGAAGCGGAGAACATCAGCGACTTCAAGGGCCTCAACGCGCGCAGCCCGTGGTTCGCGATCATGATGCTGTTCTTCATGTTCGGCCTGGCGGGCGTGCCGCCCTGGGTGGGCTTCTTCGCGAAGCTGTACTCCATCAATGCCGTGCTGGATGCCGGCTATCCCGCGCTGGCGGTGCTGATGGTGCTCGCGTCGGTCGTCGGCGCGTTCTACTACCTGCGCGTGGTCTGGTACATGTATTTCGACCAGCCGCAGGACCGCTCGGTGCTGCAGTCGAACCTCGAAACGCGGTTTGCGCTCAGCATCAACGGTCTCGCCGTTCTGGCCCTCGGCATTCTGCCGGGATGGCTGCTGCAGCTCTGCGTCGAGGTATTCGCCCGGAACCCCTGAGAGAGTCGCAGGCGGAAGGTTCATCCTTCTGCACGAACTAGCCGGCCGCCTTCGAGCTCAGCCACCGCAGGGCCCGCCATGCTCTCGACCACCGAAAGCACGCGATTCTCGCAGCGGAGCACTAGGTCATCGGTCCCTTCCATCAGCCTTCCCACCGTTGCGGCATATTTATTGCAGCTCCAATGTGCACATGGCTGGTGCATCATCGACTCCGAAACCGTTCGCCATCGTCGCCGATCTCAGGACCGGCTCGACGCTGCTCGCGTCCAGCCTGGACGAGCATCCGCAAATCCGCTGCTACGGCGAGCTGTTCCACTCTGAAGATCTCCCGGACAACCTTATCGGCGGACTCGATCGGCTGGGTGCCTCGGCGGAGGCCATCCTGGAGCGCGCGATGCAGGTGGGAGGGGTCGAGGCCTGCGGGTTCAAGGCAATGACTTTCCTGCCGCTGCCCGCGGCGACGCAGTGGGTGGATGCATGGGACCGGATACGCGAGCTGCCCGGATTGCGCGTCATCTGGCTCACGCGGCGGGACCGCCTCGCGCAGTACGCATCGGCCGAGGTGGTCCGGCACACCGGCCTCTTTCACCCCAATGACGACGATCGCATCTTCCGGCCGGAGCAGCGGCCCGTCATCAGGATCGATCCGGACGAGTTCCGGTCGTGGGTGCGCGAGCGGGACGCGCAGCTGCGGCGTCGGCGCGCACTGCTCCGGGGCTTACCGGCGCTCGACCTGGACTACGAGACGCTCACGGGAGATTGGGAACGCAGCACGACTTGTGTCCAGCGATTCCTGGAAGTCGACGTGGTGCCGCTCGAGCAGCAGAAAAAGAAGCAGGAGCGCCGGCCGCTGGCCGACGTCATTGCCAATTACGCAGAGTTCCAGGACCGGCTGCGCGGTTGACCCTCTGCGTCACGCGAGAAGGCGATTGATGCCCACGATGCGCACGCTGTCACCGGTGAGCACGAGAATGCTGAGCGATGCGGAATCGATTTCGAAGCGGCTGAACAGGTCCAGGGGAACGCCGGCGAAATGCGCGATCGCGAGTTTGATCGGGTCGCTGTGGCTGACGAGCGCAATCCCGCCCTCGGGAACCTCGAGGCGCAGCCGCAGCATCTCGCGGACGAAGCGCGCCTGCACGTCGATGAGGAGCTCTCCCTCCGGGATCCGCTGCGCGCTGCGGAACGCGTGAAAGCGGCGCCATTCGGGATCCCCTGCCAACGACTCGGCCGTGCGGTCGGTCCACGCCCCGTAATCGATATCCCCGAGCGCCTCCGACTGCTCGGCTTCCACGTCCAGGCGCCGGGCGAGGGGTAACGCCGTTTCGCAGGCCCGCTGCAACGGGCTGCTGATCACCCGTCCAATCGGCTCGTGTGCGAGGGCGTCGGCGAGCTGCCCAGCCTGCCGGTGTCCCGCGGCCGACAGGCCCCGACCGGGAGCGCGGCCGGAGAGCAGGTCGTCCGGCCCGTCCTTTTCAGCGTGCCGGACCAGATAGAACGTGGTCATTGGCGGCTTTCTTCGGCTTGTCCGTCCTGGCAGGGGTGAGCGGCCCGGCGCGGATGAACGCCTCGGTTTTCTGCCGCGCTTCCTCGTCGGAAAACTGCTGCGGCGGCGATTTCATGAAATAGCTCGACGGCGCCACCAGCGCGCCGGCGAGTCCCCGGTCCAACGCAAGCCGGGCACAGCGGACGGCATCGATGACGACACCGGCGGAATTTGGGGAATCCCAGACCTCGAGCTTCATCTCGCATTTGATCGGCACGTTGCCGAAGGTCGTGCCTTCCAGGTAGATCTGGGCCCACTTCCGGTCCTTGAGCCAGGGCACGTAATCGCTCGGGCCGACGTGCACGTCGTCGCTATCGAGGGCATAGTCGAGCTGGCTCGTCACCGCATTCGTCTTCGACACCTTCTTCGAATGCAGCCGCTCTCGCTCCAGCATGTTCAGGAAATCCGTATTGCCGCCGAAGTTGAGCTGGTAGGTGCGATCGAGCCGCACCCCGCGCTCGCGGAACAGGTTGGCCAGCACGCGATGGACGATGGTGCCGCCGACCTGACTCTTGATGTCGTCCCCGATGAGCGGGAGCCCTGCGCGCTGGAAGCGACTGCTCCACGCGGGATCGGATGCAATGAACACCGGGATGCAGTTGACAAAGGCGCACCCGGCTTCGAGTGCGCATTCGGCGTAGT
>DATABW010000183.1:0-3539 GCA_036259375.1 Woeseiaceae bacterium | reverse complement strand
AAGAACCAGAGCTTGCATTCCTCGTTTTCCCAGTCGTAGGCGAATTCCTGCTCCAGCGTCGCTATCTGCAGGCTGCTGTCGCGCGGGCTTTCATCGTGGAAGAAATGGCGGTACACCGGACAGGACGTGCCCCCGGCGCCGACGAGGTAATCGCATTCGAAGCGGTCGTCGACGACGAACCGCTCTCCCCGTTGCTCGATGCGCTTGACCTTGTGCGTGAGCACCCGCGCACCGGAGCGGCGCAGCAGCCAGTCGTCGAATTCGAAACGGCGGATCGAGTGCTGGATCGTCCGTTTCCTGAACTTGAGCCGCCTCCAGTTGAATTCGAGGCGCTCGAAAGTGAGGAACCGGTGCGGATAGTGCGCGACGTCGATCTCGAGGTCATCCACGACCTGCGGCGTGACCCAGCCTGCACAGAGCTTGGTCCTGGGGAATCCAACCTTGTCGAGAACCAGCACGTCGAGGCCGGCCTGCTTCAGCTTCCAGGCGCAGGTCGAGCCGGCGGGACCGCCTCCGACGATGACAGCGTCTGCCTGCTGCACCGCGGCTACTCCGAACCGGAGGCGTTCGCTGGCTCGGCGGAATACTGGTAGTGGCGGGTCCAGGGCACCTGGTTATTGCCATGCGGGGCGAACAGCACCTGGTAAAGCTGCAGCGTGCCCGACCGGAATCCTGCAGAGGACCCGGCGAGATAAAGGCGCCATGTCCGCACGAATTCGCTGCCGTACATCTGCCGGACGCGTTCGCTGACCTTTTCGAAGTTGCTGAGCCAGGTGCGGCAGGTTTTCGCATAGTGCAGCCGCAGGTTTTCAACGTCCAGTACCGAGAACTTGAACGGCTCGAAGACGGCGGCCATTTCGCCCAGGCTCGGAATGTGTCCGCCAGGGAAAATGCGCTTTGCAATCCAGGGGTCCGGCGGTCGCGGATTGCTGCGCCCGATGGAATGAATCAGCCCGATGCCGTCCGGCCGCAGGCTTTGCGACACGATAGATCCGAGCGTGCGGAAATTGATGAGCCCCACATGCTCGAGCATCCCGACGGAGACGAACACGTCATAACGTCCGATGATGTTGCGGTAATCCTCCTCGATGAAGGTTACGCGATCGGCCAGGTTACGAATCTCCGCCTGCTCCCGCGCGTAGCGCACCTGCTCGTGGGAGTTGTTGTAGGCAGTGACGGTGACCCCGTAGTGCTGCGCCATGTGCAGGGCAAGCGCGCCCCAGCCGCAACCGGCTTCCACGACGCTCTGTCCGGGCTGCAGGCGGAGCTTTCGGCAGACGTGATCGAGCTTCGCCACCTGCGCCTCGGCCAATGTGGCGTCCGGGCGCTCGTAATAAGCACAGGTGTAGACCATCTGATCGTCCAGCCACATCTTGTAAAAGTCGTTGCCGAGGTCGTAATGCCGGTGCACGTTGTCCTTCGAACGCGAGAGCGTGTTGGGCTTCAGGGCCGCGAGCCGGGAACGGATCTTCTGCAGCCGGTAGTGGCGCGTGGTTTTCAGCGAGAAGGCCCGGGCGGCCTCGTTCATGAACTCGTAGAAGTCCCCGTGAATTTCGATCAGGCCCTTGATGTAGCCTTCGCCGAAGCCCATTGGCGGCGATCGCAGCATGTCGAGGAACGCCGACCGGTCGCGGATTTCCACCTGGGCGACCGGCGGGCCTTCGCAGAAGCAGTATTCGTTGCCGTTCCAGAGCTTCACCGAGATCCGCGGATTGCCGACGAGTTGCAGGAAGCGCCGGGCCAGGGTTGCCTCTATCCCGGTATCGACGACCTGCTGTTTGGCATCGGCTTTCAAGTCAGTCACCCCTTATCGTTCAGGATCGCGCGACGGTTGCGCAACGCAATGCCTTTCAGTTTGGCATCCATGCGGCTGATCGACAAGTATGGCAACGGCCGCGCGGGCCGGGGACCCGGGGGCCGGGGGAGCGGAAGCGCATTACAGAGGCGCTGCCTCCGGGCCGCCAAAGGCGCTTTTTGCCGGCCAGAAATCGTTCATGCGCCCGCGGGAGCGGATTGCTGAAAGGTCAGGTGCGTGCCTTGATGGCATCGCGAATCTCGCTCAAAAGCTGCACCTCCGCGGACGGTTTCGGGGCCTCCTGCGGCTGTTCTTCCGCTTTCTTCTGCAGGCGGTTCATGGCACGGATCAGGAGGAATACGGCCAGGGCGATGATCAGGAAGTTCAGCACTGCGTTAATGAAAAGCCCGTAGTTGATCGTCGCCGCCCCGGCCTGCTGGGCGGCGGCCAGTGACGGGTAATCGGACGGTGTGAGGTTCCAGTACAGCTGGCTGAAATCCACTTTGCCCGTGAGGAGCCCGAGCGGCGGCATGACGACGTCATTCACCAGCGAGGTCACGATCTTGCCGAATGCCGCGCCGATGATGATGCCGACGGCCATGTCGACCACGTTGCCGCGCAGGGCGAATTCCTTGAACTCGTTCAGCATCTCTGTGTCTCCGATGTCGTTGAAGATGCTGATATTAGCGGCAGGAGCCCGCCGTCGACAGCAGGCTCGCTCGACGGCGCGGCTCGTCAGGGTAGCTCTACGCGCGGAGCAGGCGGGCGGGCGCGTGGCTCTTGCACCAGGCCAGGAACTCCGCCTCGGGCAGTGGCTTCTCGATGTAGAAGCCCTGGCCGAGATCGCAGCCGAACCGGGTGACGAGCTCGAGTTGCTGTTCGGTTTCGATCCCTTCCGCGATGACTTCGAGGTCCATCGCCTTGCCGAGGGCGATGATCGCCTGCACGACTCTTTCGTTATTCGCAGACTCGGCGAGCCGTGCAACGAACGACTGGTCGATCTTGAGGGTCTGGGCCGGCAGTTCCGCCAGGTAGCTCAACGAGGAATACCCGGTGCCGAAATCATCGATATGGATGCCGACCCCGAAGTTCGATAAATCGATGAGCATGGGCCGTGCGATCGTCAGGTCCTCGAGCAGTGCGGTTTCGGTCAATTCCAGGTTGATGAGTTTCTGGCCGACGCTGTACTCCTGCAGGATCGATTTGATCAGCGCGAGCAGCTTCTCATTGCGCAGCTGATGTGCCGACAGGTTGACGCTGACCGGCACCTCCCATCCTCCCGAGCTGCGCCAGCGCCCCACTGTGTCGCAGACCTTGCGCATGATGCATTCGAACAGGATGTCCGAAATGCCCATCTCCTCGCTCAGCGGAATGAAATCGGCCGGGCTGATCACTCTCCCGTTCGGCCGCACCCAGCGGGCGAGCGCTTCCGCACCGGCGATTTCGCCGCTCTTCAGATGGATCTGCGGCTGGAAATACGTGGTGATCTCGCCATTATCGATCGCCTGCCGCAGTTCCGCCTCCATGTCCAGCTTGTGCTGGGCCCGATCCTGCATTTCGCTGTGATACCAGGTGATGCTGCCGTCGAGACGGCGCATCGAACGGTGCAGCGCGCCTTCCGCGCAGCGAAATACCGTCGCCGAATCGGAGCCGTGCGCCGGGTGGCGCGCAATGCCTATGCTGGCCTTCAGAAACAGGTCGACCGTGCAGGAGCCGTTTGCCGTCAACGGGCGCGACCTGTTTC
>DATABW010000182.1:0-3473 GCA_036259375.1 Woeseiaceae bacterium | reverse complement strand
CTCTATTACGTGCTGCCGGAATACGGCCTCACGCTGTCGCCGCTCGTGATCGGCGTCCTGGCGCTCGGGCTGCACTACTCCTGCTACACCGCCGAGGTGTACCGCGCCGGGATCGAGGCGGTGCCACGCGGCCAGTGGGAGGCGGCGCGCGCACTCAGCCTGTCGCGGCGCGCGACCTGGCTGCGAGTCGTACTGCCGCAGGCGATACGGCCGACGCTGCCGGTGCTCGGCAACTACCTCATCGCGATGTTCAAGGACACGCCGCTGCTGGCGGCCATCACCGTGATGGAGATGCTGCAGACCGCGAAGCTGATCGGCGCGGAATCGTTCCGCTATCTCGAGCCGCTCACGATCACCGGCATCGTGTTCCTGGTCGTGAGCCTGGCCGCATCCGGCCTGATCCGCCATTGGGAGACACGCCATGCGATCCACCACTGACGCCGTGCTGCAATTCGACGGCGTGATAAAGCGCTTCGGCGCGACCACCGTGCTGGACGGCCTGGACCTCGCGCTGGGCGCGGGCGAGAAGGTCGCGCTCATCGGCCCCTCGGGTTCCGGAAAATCGACGGTGTTGCGCATCGCGATGACGCTGGAGGACGTCCAGGCCGGCAGCGTGCGCGTTCACGGCGACTATCTCTGGCGTGACGGCAAAGCGGCGGAGCCGGCGGTCACCCGCAGGCTGCGGGCTCACCTCGGGATGGTGTTCCAGCACTTCCACCTGTTTCCGCACCTGAGCGTGCTCGACAACCTGACGCTGGCGCCGCGGCTCACGAACAGTGTCGGCAAATCGGCCGCCAAGGAAACGGCGATGGAACTCCTGCGGCGGGTAGGCCTGGAGGACAAGGCCGATGCCTGGCCGGAGCAGCTGTCCGGGGGCCAGAAGCAGCGGGTCGCCATTGCGCGTGCACTCGCGATGCAGCCGGACATCATGCTGTTCGATGAAGTCACCTCCGCGCTCGATCCCGAGATGGTCGGCGAAGTGCTCGACGTCCTGCGCGAGCTCGGGCGCACGACCGACATGAGCATGCTGCTCGTCACGCACGAGATGGACTTCGCGCGGCAGTTCGCCGATCGCGTCGCCTTCATCGACGGCGGCCGCATCGTCGAGCAGGCGCCGCCGGCGGAGCTGTTCGACGCTCCGATGGAAGCACGCACGCAGCAGTTTCTGCAGCGGGTCCGCGTGCGCTGAGGCCCCGGCTGTCGGGATTATTGACACTTCTGTGGCGGCGCTGCCTGGCTCTGCAACGAGCTGCTGCTAGTTGCTTGAAAATTCTGCTATTTGCAGAACACTGTCGGCGTGGCACGAAACCTGCTTGGAATCCCCCCATTACAGGAGGGGGTAGCCATGAAAATCAGAAGAAACGTCACTTGTGCCCTGCTTTTTACGCTCGTGCCGCTCACCGGGCACGCCGTCATCATCATCGACGACACGACCACCGGTCTCTACAACGACGGGCTGGGCGATCTTGCCGGCCTGGACGGGCCGGGCGGTTTTCTTCTCGGCCCCAACGTGTCGGAAGGCGATCCGAACAGGCCGCCGGTCATTCCCGATCCCGGGCTGACCTTCAGCGCGGAGTTCGGCACCGACTGGCTGGGCGGCGATTACACCGGCGGCACCTGGTCGGCGGGCCCGGTGGCGATCCCCGGCAGCTGGGCGGTGAACACCGAGTCGGCGATCGTTTACGACTTCACGCTGGACTCGCGCTCCGACATCCACATCGACCTCGGCGTCGACAACGGCGTCCTGGTGTGGCTCAACGGCAGCTATCTCTTCGGCGCGCAGGCCGGGGGCGGGTCCTCGCTGACGGAATACGACCTCGACATCAGCGGCCTCTCGGCGGGTACGCACAGCCTGCAGATCCTCAGGGAGGATCACGGCGGCCTGACCGGCTTCGACATCCTGGCCGATGCCGTGGCCGTGCCGGAACCGTCCGCACTTTCGCTGCTCGG
This sequence comes from Woeseiaceae bacterium, assembly GCA_036259375.1. Classification (GTDB taxonomy): domain Bacteria; phylum Pseudomonadota; class Gammaproteobacteria; order Steroidobacterales; family Woeseiaceae; genus IDS-8. The sequence goes on along the minus strand of DATABW010000182.1, from coordinate 1,523 downwards.
CGTCAGCCTCCTGGGCCTGGCCCTGCTCCGGCGGCGGCAGCCGGCCTGACCGTCGACCGATCTCGCGCGGGTCGCGGCGGCGCGGCCCGTGCGTTCCTGCGTGCGGCCCGTCAACGGCGGGGGAACCCGGCCGCCCCCTGACGGGTCGACTTGATTGACGCCGGCCTAACCGTCTCACTGGGAGGCAGCCATGGCCAGATCGCCCGGGCACCGTAAATGGCCTGACCACAAGGTCGAAGAGCAACGCCTTAAGGAGCGCATGCAGGTGGAAGTCGCCGGCCGCACGGTCGCGGAATCGACCGACGTCATCCGGGTAAAGGAAGACGAGCAGCCGGTCCGCTACTACTTTCCCCGCTCCGATATCAATATGTCCCTGCTGCAGCGCACGGATAGCACGTCGGAATGCCCGTTCAAGGGCACCGCGCAGTACTTCAGCGTGAACATCGCCGACAAGCACCTCGAAGACGCGGCGTGGACGTACGAGGATCCGTTCGAGGAACACGCGGCGCTGAAGGACCGCATCGCGTTCTACGACGACAAGGTCCGCGAAATCGACGTGAAGCCGATGATCTAGCGCGCGACGGCCGTCCGCCGGCCCGTCACGAATCTGTCATAATCGCGTGCTCTAATCCGCGCGCAATGACAGGGCCTTTCCATGCCGGTGCGCGCTGTCCCAGCGGGCGAATGAGGCGATGACCGAAAAATCCGTCCTGGTCGTCGAGGACGAAAGCGCCATTCGGGAAATGATCGCGTTCAGCCTCAGGCGCGCCGGCTTCGATGCCCGTGAGGTCGCCGACAGCGGCAGCGCGCGCCGGGCCATCGCCGACAAGGCCCCCGACCTGATCCTGCTGGACTGGATGCTGCCGGACGTCAGCGGCATCGAGCTGGCGCGAGCGCTCCGCCGCGAAGACAACAGCCGCGACATCCCGATCATCATGCTCACGGCACGTGCGGACGAGGACGACAAGGTGCGCGGCCTGGAGAGCGGCGTCGACGACTACATCACCAAACCGTTCTCTTCCCGCGAGCTGATAGCGCGTATCAGGGCCGTGCTGCGTCGCGCAAACGCCGAGGGCGACGAGGAGTTGCTGGAAGCCGGCAAGCTCAGGATGAACACCGCCAGTCACCGCGTGACCGCGGACGGCGCCGGCGTGGATCTCGGTCCGACGGAATTCCGCCTGCTGCGCTTCTTTATGGGCCGGCCCGAGCGCGTGTTCAGCCGCGCCCAGCTGCTCGACCGTGTGTGGGGCGGCAACGTGTACCTCGAAGAGCGCACGGTCGATGTGCATATTCGCCGCCTGCGCAAAGCGCTGGAGCAGAGCGGCAGCGACAGCTACATCCAGACCGTCCGCGGCGCCGGCTACCGGTTTTCGCCGCCGCAGGGCTGATGATGGGCGAAGCCTGGCGTCGCGAGCTGCTCCGATTCGGGCTGCTGCTCCTTGCGGCGTTCCTGGTTGGCGCAGTGCTGGACCGGGTTGCGCTTGTCCTGCTGCTGGCATTGGCGGCCTACGGCGGGTGGCACG
>DATABW010000181.1:0-4132 GCA_036259375.1 Woeseiaceae bacterium | reverse complement strand
GCAGGTCGCGCGTCGTGTCGTCGCCATCCCCGAGCGGTTGTTGCGTCGCATCGACGATCATCGAGACGTCGTACGCGCCCGTTTCATCGCTGGCCGGCGGTATCTCCTCTTCGACGATGACGTCCCCGGCACGCCGAATCGGCGGGATCACGTTGGTGTCCCCCGTGCCGGATGCCGCCGGTTCCCCGGCGAAGTCGACGTCCAAGCCGAACTCGATGCCGCCGGAGGCGGAGAAGCCGAAATCCTGTGCAACGTCGATGTCGCCGCTGTCCCGGAAGTCAGATCCTTCTTCGCCATCGCCGCCGGCCATGAGGAGGCCCGCGTCGGCCGGGCCTTCGTCGACGTGGAAATCCACTTCCATACCGCTCGTTTGGGCGGCGGGAACCGACGCCACGATCGGCAGCGGCTCAGGTGTGCCGGCGGCCGGAGCGGCGCCGCGCGCGCGGCGCCGGTCATCCTGCCGGTCTTCGCCGAACCGGAGTTCGGTCTCGCCGCCCAGCCGCCTGCGCAGCGGGCGGCCCAGCAGCAGCAGCGCGAGGATCAAGCCGATGCCGCTGCCGCCGAGCCACATCAGCCACGACCACGCGCCCCCGCCGTTCTCCCGGCTCAAGGGAGCTTCGAATCTGACGGCGGGCCGGTCCTCCGGGAGGATCGCCGCCGGGGCGAGATCGGCGGGAGGCGCGACGGCCTCGGCTGCGTCGGGCTCGACGAACGGGCCGCGGTCAATAGCGAAGTCGCGCGCCGCCCGGACTTCGCCCGATGCGTTTACCGCGGTTTCGTCGGCGCCGGCCGCACGCTGCGGCGCGCTTTCGGCATTGACGGAGGGCACCTGCGCCGGGGAGGCTGCGAGCGCAGCGCGCCCGCTCTCGATCCTTTCCGCTTCGCTCCGATAGCCGCTGTAGGCGGCGGATGCGGGCTGCGGCGCCTCCGCCTGTTCCGCCGCGCGCTGCGCCGATGCCGGCGCTACGACTGCACCGCCGTCGGCCGCGTAGATGGCGTCCGGAACGCGGAGCAGCGCTCCCGCTTTCAGCAGGTCGCGATCGTTCCCGATGAACGCGTCAGGGTTTGCGGCATAAAGGGCCTCGACCGCCTGCCAGATGGTGACGCTACGGCCGGACAGCCGCTGGGCAATGCCGGACAGGGTGTCGCCGGGCTGTACGCGATAGCTCGCGGCGGCGGTGCTGATGGCAACCGGCGCACGCGCCTCAGTTCGCCTCGCGCTCGCCGCCGTGCGGCGGACTTCGTTTCGGGGCGCCTGCACCGTCGCCGGCTCGCTGGCCGTGAGCGCCGGATCGACGAACGCGACGTACTCACGGGTGAGGTGCGCGGCGTAGGGACAATCGACCGTCACCTGCAGGGCGAGCAGCGGGTCGCTGACCGCCGTCTCGCCGAACACCCGGATCGTGCCGTTCTCGACTACCACGGAAGCCGGGCCGGCCGAGGGAAGGCCGTTCGCCGCGCGGCCACGGTTCAGGTAAATGCAGTAGCTCCTGATTTCCTCGCCCGGATTCAGCGCAAACGCGATGCTCGCGCGTAACGGCTGTCCGAGCGTCGAATGGACGTCCAGCGCGCCGAGCTCGAATGCGGAAGCAGGACCGCCGATCCCCAGCGCGGCCATCGCGGGCAGCACCAGGCGCGAGCCTCTCGCGAGGCCGTTCCGGACGTTCAGGCTGTGTTTTTCGAGTTTTACCGGCGCGTCGTTATTGTCGTTTCCGGTCCGCAATGCTGCGCTCACAGGGGTTCTCCACAGGAAGAGCATCAAATTTCCCGGGCAGCATACGATCCGGGGCGACGCGGATTAAACGAACCCGTTCCGGATTTCGCCACCCGGCCGCCACCAACGCCGCCGCCGCATCCTGAAACTGTGACGGAGCTCACGAAATGCCAACCCCGAACGGCTCAGGAACTGCCGATCGCGTCCAGCGTCGTTTGCGAAACGCTGGCAGGTTCCTGCAACACGACTTCCGGCTCATGCACGTAATGGCCTTGCATGTAGTGCACGCCGAGCTGGAACAGCACTGCCATCGCATTCGCGTTCTCGACCCGCTCTGCGATTGTCTGGATTTTTCGCTCCTCAGCGGCTTCGGCTACCTGGCGGACGTTTTCCTGCATTTTCGTGTCGGTGGTCAGTGTGTGCATCAATTCGCCGTCGATCTTCACGTAATCGGGCCGGAGGATGTCGAGTATCTGGAAGCGGTTCTTGTCGATGCCGTAGTGCTCGAGCGCGAAAGCGACGCCCAGCGTGCGGAATTGCTCCACCACCTGCTTCAGCTGCTTGATGTACTTCGCCGCTTCCTGCTCCGGGACCTGCACGCAGATCTTGGAGGGCTCGAGCTTCCGTTTGCCGAATTCCTGTCGCATCCAGTCGCACAGGGTCGCGTCCTGCAGCGACTGCCGTGACAAGCGCACGAACACGCGGTCGGCGCCGTTCTCGGCGCAGAAATCCATCGAGGCCGTGATGATCCATCGATCGATCGCCTTCATCAGGTTGTTGCGCTCGGCGGCGGGCAGGAAGTCGGACGGCAGCACGGCGTTACCCTGTTCGTCGATCATCCGCACGAGCAGGTCGTACATCTGCTGCGAATCGCTGCGCAAGCCGGCAATCGGGAGCTGTGCCAGCCGGAAGCGGTTTTCCATGAGGGCCGACTTGATGTAGCGGACCCAGATCTCGTCGTATTTGCGGAGCCGCGTGTCGGCATCCGTGGACTCGTTCAGGAAGGCGCAGTTGCCGCCGCTCTTTTTGCCGTCCGCGTGCGCATCCACGACCGCGGCCACCAGTTCCTCGAGGCTCGAATAGACGCCGCTGACGGCGCAGATGCCGATCGTGCAGGTGAGGTTGACGCTCTGGCCTTCGACCTTGAAATCGAAGTTTCGGATGTGCTCGACCAGGCGCTTCGCCCAGACTTCGCCGTCGCGTTCGTTGCCGCGCTCGAGCAGCGCCATGAGGACGGTGCCTTCGAACCGGCCTGCGACGTCGCGCGGGTGCATCTTTTTACGCACCTCTTCGGCGAGCTGCGAGAGGACCTCTTCGGTGGGCAGGATGCCGATGACGTTCCTCAGCTCCGAAAAGCGGTCCGGCTTGATGTAGACCAGCAGGTGCAGTCCGGATTTAGGCTTGCTGTCGAGGCGCTTCGCGATCTTTTCCAGGAACTGGCTACGGTGGAAGAACAACGTCGTCGGATCGCGTTTCAGCGCCTCGTGCACGAGCTTCGTCGGCTCTTCCTCCTTGCTCTCCGGCGGCGCGATTCGGATCTGCACGTGCGGACCGTCCTCGAAATCGGTGAGCTGGAACTCCATCTCGAGGGGCGAAGGCTGGCTTTGCCCGAGACGCGCCTTGGCCTGCAGCTTCTCGTCGCGCTGCCATTTTCCCTTTGTCGTGGCAACGATCGCGCCCTTGATCGCCGCCTGGCTCTCGGGCTCGAACATATCCATCAGCGGCAGACCGACGACCTCGCCTTTGTCGCCGATGCGGAAGAGGTCCAGCCAGGCGTTGTTCACGTTGGTGACGATTCCTTCCTGCGCGTAGGCAATGGGAATCGATGAGCCCTGCATGTAGTCGTTGAGCTGCTTGCGATATTCGGTCGCCGAACTGATGGTCGAATTGAGCGCCTGCTCGACCCGGTAGGCGCGGAGCTCGCGCGTCACGACGGCCTGCAGCCGCGCCTTGTTGCCGAGGGACACCAGGTCGCAAGCGCCCTGTTTCATCGCGTCCTGGATACTGGCTTCGTCGACTTTCTTGCTGACGGCGATGACCGGCACCTCGGGCACGTAGGCGTCCTTTTGTTCCACCACCTGGCGGAGCGTGTCGGAATAGCTGTCCTTGTTGACGACGATCAGCTCGATCACGCCGCCGCCGAGCGCCTGGTCGAGTTTCTCCGGGGTGGAAACCCACTGGCAGTGGGCCGCATGTCCGGCATCACGTAGCGTCCTGTTGACGAGCTCGACATCGTCCTGCGATCGGGTCAAAACGGCGATTGAGATACTCTGTCGGTCGTCCAATGACTTTCCCCGGGATCCGTCGGTGGAAGCGGTTGATTTGGCTGGAAGTGCAGGCAAGAACGCAGCCGCCCCAGATTAGTGCGTGCCTGCCGGCCAAACTGTGACCGGCATCAAAATTATCCGGCAGGAGTTG
>DATABW010000180.1:0-3605 GCA_036259375.1 Woeseiaceae bacterium | reverse complement strand
GAAGCGCTGGAATTTCTCCGGACCCTCGAGGATTTTGAAGCGCCCGCCGCGCGCCAGCACCTTGCCGCCGTACTGCGCGATGATGGCCGGCACCCGGTCGGTGTATTTCTTGTACTCCACCGGATCGTTGATCTTGCTCCTCGCTACCCAGTACGCCGCCATGGCTTGCTCTCTTCGATAGAGGAAAGCAGTCTTGTACCCGCAAGCCGGCACGAAGCAAAGACGAAGCGCAAAACGATGCGGGCCGATGCGGCGCTGCAGCGACGGCGCCCGCCTGACTTTTCTAGGCTTGCGGCGGTTGGGAGATCAACGGTTCTATCGCGAGCGCAATGCTGAGCAGGCGCACGTCGTCCGAGGTTTCCCCCATGAGGCTCAACCCGACAGGCGCATCCCCGGGGCGGTGACACGGAAGCGAAATGGCGCAGCGGTCAAGGAAGTTGGCAATCCCGGGGTTGCGGATCATGCGCCGGTTGGTCGCGAGCCATAGGGCCTCGTTACCGGCGAGGTCCGTCAACTTCGGGGCGACTAAAGGCAGCGTCGGCATGACGACGGCGTCGAAGGCTAGCGTGACTTGGGCGCTGCGGCGAATCAATTCGGCTCTTGTGCGTAGGAGCGCGATGTAGTCCGCGGCGAGAACGGCCGCGCCGCTGGCAAAGCGCCCGGCAACGATGGGGTCGTAAAGCGAGCGTTTATGTTCCAGGAGTTGGCGGTGCCAAGCGTAGCCTTCCACTACGGAGAAGCTCAGGGCCGGTATCTCCGCAAGCTCCGTGAATGGAATTTCCGAAATGCTTACTCCAGCGGCTGACAGCCGCGACAGTGCGCGCCCGAATGCCTCGGCGACCGGCGCCTCCAGATCGTCCAGTACCAGGGTCTGAGGGACCGCCAGGCGTAGTCCCTCCAGGCGCCGTGCGGCCAAGGGCCGAGGGCCCTCGCCCGCCAAGACGGCGTCCATGGCGGCGCAGCAGGCGACCGAGTTCGCAAGCGGCCCAATGGAATCGAGCGACGGCGCGAGCGGGATGGTACCCGCAAGAGGGACCCGCCTCGCCGTCGGCTTGAAGCCCGTGATTCCGCACAGAGCGGCCGGCATCTGGATGGAGCCGGCGGTGTCGCTTCCGAGCGCGGCAATCACCATCTGGTCAGCCACGGCCACCGCGCCCCCGGAAGAGGAACCGCCCGGGATGCGGCCAGTGGCGCGATCCCAGGGATTGAGCGGCGTTCCATAATGCGGGTTGATGCCCACGCCGCCCATCGCAAACTCGGTCATGTTATTCGTACCGATGATGACCGCGCCGCCAGCGCGCAGGCGACCGACTACCGGCGCATCCTCGTGCGCCGGTGCGCAATCCCGCAGCACGAGCGATCCTGCGGTAGTGACGCTGCCGGCCACGTCGCACAGATCCTTGACCGAAACGGGAACGCCGCCGAGCGCGCCAGGGGATCTTCCGGCATCGAACTCCGCGGCGGCCTGCCGTGCCTGCGCACGGAACTGTCGAATGAATGCCTTTGCTCCCTGCCCTCCGGGGTCGTCGATCCGCGCCAGGCAGCGCTGCAACAGGCCCGTACTGCTAATCCGCCGGGCGCGCAGCTCTTCGCGCACGGCGAGAATGGTTGTGGGCGTCACCCCGCCCCGGGAAGCTCGAGGAACCAGCGCAGGAGATGGTAGAACCGCTGCCGGTTCACGCCCAATGGCGCAATGTGCGCGGAGTTCGCCATCACGGAGAAGTGCTTGTCGCCGTTTGGCAATGCCTTATAGAAATTAAGAATGTCGTCGAGCGTAGCGATGCCGTCATGCTCGCCGCGCATGATGTAGACCGGACAATCGATTTTTGCCGGATCGACGAGTGGGAGCTTGCTGCACATGTCGACGAACGTTCCGGAGGGGACGGCGTCGCCGTCCTTAAGAGCCGCGTCAGCCAGGGCGTCGGGCACCCCTCGCTCCACCGTGATGTGCTCCGGGTCGTCGCGCAGGAGAGCGGCGTGCAAGGACTCGCGGCTGACCTTGCGCATGTTGCTGGCGAGATAGGACTGCAGTCCCTCCTTGCGCTTGGCGAGCGTGCGCGAGCCTTCGCCGGTCCAAACGAACGCGTCGAGCACCAGGCGCTCGACGTGCTGGGGATGCTGTTGCGCGAATAGCGCCGCACGCAGCGAGCCGGAAGACTGCCCGTAGTAGGCGGCCTTGCGTACGCCTGTTTCCTTCTCGATCAATTGGGCTGCGATTGCAAGGTCCTCGGCACCGGAAGGGATGTCGGAGAAGCTGGCAGTACGCGAGGAGCGCCCATAACCTTCGTGATCCATGGTCCATACATCGAAGCCGAAGCTCGCGCAGGTATCCAGCATTGAATAACCCGCCTTCCCCGGCACCTGCAGGTCGTAACCCGCCATGGCCCCGAAAGACGAGCCGTGGACGAGGAACAGCACGCGGGGATTCTTGCCCCTTGCCGGTTGCTCCCTGCAGCGGCGATAGACCTGCAGCTTCACGTCTCGCTTGGTGACCGTGTATTCCGCGCTCCAGAACTTGGCCATTACTTGTAGTCTCCAGGGAGCGTGCCGAAAGGCAGCTCGTAGCAGTAGTCCGATACCTGGCCGGGCTGGCAGAACCAGATCCGGCTGCGCTGCTTGTGCTTCACGCAATGCTCGAGCGCATCGCGGAACGGCCGCAGCCGATATGGTTGGCCGAATATGAAGGGATGCACGGAGATGTTCATCACCAGCGGATGCCGCTCGCTCTGGCGCAGCATCTCTTCGAACTGGTCGACCATCATGTCGCAGAATTCCCGCGGCGTATGCGCGCGGTGGATCGCCATCTGCGCGTCGTTGAGCTCTACCGGGTAGGGAACCGCGAGCAGCTTCCCGGAGCGCGTGCGCATCCAGAACGGCTGATCGTCCGCCGGCCAGTCCATGATGTACTGGTAGCCCGCCTCCTTCAGAAGATCCGGGGTGGTGCTGTTTTCGGCAGCGCCGGGTCCCATCCAGCCCTTGGGCGCCTTGTCTTCATGCTTGCGGAACGTTTCGGTGACCTCGGCAATGACGCGTGCCTCGTCCGCCTCCCAGGCAAAATCCTTGAGGTTCTCCGCATTGGTGCGCCCGTGCGATACGATCTCGTCGCCGCGCTTGCGGATCGCCTCGAAAATCTCCGGCGCATAATCGTAGAGCAGGCTGTTGGTGTTATGTGCGACCGGCAGCTTCAGGTCGTCGAACAGCTCGAACAACCGCCAGACTCCGATACGATTGCCATAGTCGCGCCAGGAATAATTGCGGTGGTTCTGCGGCTCGCCATGCTTGGCGGGGTCCATGCCGCGCCCCTTGCCGAAAGCGAAGCATTCGATATTGGTGGTCATGCAGAACGCCAGGCGCTTGCCTTCCGGCCAGCTGTAATTCTTGCGCTTGATGAGGGGCGAGTAGTCGTAGCGGCTATGCCGCGGCAGCATTTGTGCCATTTCTTTCTTGGGTCGGTTAGTTGGCGCGTGCGCCGGAGATTTTCACCACCTCGGCGTACTTCTTGATTTCCGCGACCATATGCGCGCGCAGCTCGGCCGGCGTGCTGGTGATCGCATCGGCGCTCACGTTCGCGTAGAACTTTTTCACTTCCGGCGCCTGCATCGCCT
>DATABW010000179.1:0-6019 GCA_036259375.1 Woeseiaceae bacterium | reverse complement strand
AGGCGGATTATGACAAAAGCGCCAACGGCGCGACGCGATCGCTGACGGCCACCCAGGCGCTCAGCCTTACGACCCCGATCGAAACCATTTTCGACAGCGTGACGGAAGGGCTGCTGTCGGTCAGTGCCAAGGGGATCATCCGTAACTGCAACAGGGTCTGCTCGCGCTATTTCGGCTTGCCGCGTAGTCTGCTCATCGGGGCGCCCCTGACGAGTATCCTGCCCGCCGCCAAACGCAAGTCCGTAGAAGAGTTCCTGCAGCCGTTCACGAGCGACGTTGACGACACGCACGTGGATTTCAGCGGCGGCGAAGTCGAGGCGGCGCGCGCCGACGGCGAGCGTTTCATTGCCGAAATCCATGCGAGCTCCCTGCACGCAGCCGGCAGCAAGGTCTTCGTCATCAGCTTGCGTGACGTCACCGGCCGCCGCGAATCCGAAAAGGCGCTGAAGGAAAACGAGGAGCGTTACCGCGCGCTGGTAGAGAATGCGCCGGAAGCGATCGTCGTGCTGGACGTCGATACCAATCGCTTCTGTGACGCCAACGAGAATGCCTGCCAGTTATTCAATCTGTCCCGCGCGCGCTTGCTGAACGTCGGGCCGCAGGCATTGAGCCCAAAAATGCAACCGGACGGTCAGCCGTCCTTCGGCATCAAGCGAGGTTTGATCGAGAAGACACTGAACGGCGGCCACCCTACTTTCGAATGGCTGCACATGGATTCGAACGGGCGCGAGTTTCCCTGCGAAGTGCGATTCAGCCTTCTGCCTGCACGCGGCCGCAAGCTCATTCGCGTCAGCATCACCGACATCACCGAGCGCAAGCGCAACGACGAGCTGGCTTTCGCGCAGAACAAGATCCTGGAGATGATCGCCTCGAGCGCTCCGTTCGAGCGTACGCTTCGCTCGATCTGCCGCTGCGTCGAGAAGATCGGCAACGGTATGCACGCGGCCGTGATGGGCATCGATTCCGGCGGCGACACGTTGAGCCTGTTGCAGGGACCCGGGCTCGCGGAAAGCTTCAGGGCACTCCTGCAGCGGGTTGCCATCGCGAAAACGAGTATCGCCTGCGGCGCAGCGGCATTCACCGGCCGCGAGAAGATAGTGGAGAAGCTGGCCGGAGATCCCGCTTCGGCGGCGCTGCACGAGGCCGCGGCCGAGCAGGGCATCAGTTCGCTCTGGTCGTTCCCGGTGTTCGGGGCCGCCGACCGCGTGATCGGGACCCTGGACGTCTGGCTGGACGAAGCCAGGCGGCCGACCACCGACGAGCTCGACAGGCTGGCGCGCATGGCGCGCCTGGCCGGAATCGCGATCAAGCGGCAGCTCGACGAGGAGAAGCTGCGCAGCAGTGAAGCGCGGTACCGCGGCCTGTTCGAGAACGTCGTCGATGGCGTGTACATCACCTCGCGTGACGGCGATATCATCGCGGTGAACCCGGCGCTGGCCGAAATGCTCGGCTACGACAGCCCGGAGGAGCTGAACAGCATCGGCCGCACGCCAATGCTCTACGTCAACCCGATCGACCGCGAGCGCGTCTGGGCGCGCCTGGAAGCGCAGGGGTTCGTGCGCAATTTCGAGTACCGACTGCGGCGTAAGGACGGGGCAGAAATCGTGGTGCTGGAAAATTCCCGCGCGATCTACGACGAAAACGGTAACGTCGTCGCGCACGAAGGCACCCTCACCGACATCACGGAACGCAAGGTCGCGGAAATGCGCGTGTTCGAGGAGAAGGAGCGCGCGCAGGTGACGCTGCAGTCGATCGGCGACGGCGTCGTCACCACGGATGCCGACGGTTGCGTCGACTACATCAATCCCGTGGCGCAGGATCTCACCGGACTTGAGATCCGGAACGCCCGCGGCAAGCCGATCCACGAGATCATGATGATCATCAACGAGCACACGCGGGCGCCGGTCGAGAACCCGGTGGTGCGGTGCTTGCGCGAAGGACGCGTGATCGCGCTTGCCGAGAACTCGGTGCTGATCAACAGCCAGGGCATCGAGGTGCCGATCCAGGATTCGGCAGCGCCCATTCGCGACCGGATCGGCAATGTCATCGGCGCCGTGATGGTGTTCCACGACGTGAGCAAGGAATCGCGCCTGTTCCGGCAGCTGTCCTACCAGGCCTCGCATGATTCGCTCACCGGACTCATCAACCGGCGCGAATTCGAGAACCGGCTGGTGACCGCGCTGGACAGCGCACACCGCAGCGGGCTGCGGCATGCATTGCTCTATCTCGATCTCGACCAGTTCAAGGTGGTGAACGACACCTTCGGCCACACGGCGGGCGACGAGCTGCTGCGACAGATTTCAGAGCTGGCGCAGGCGAACATTCGCTCGACCGACGTGGTGGCGCGGCTCGGCGGTGACGAATTCGGCATCCTGCTCGAGCGCTGCAGTGAAGAACGCGCGATTGCCGTTGCCGAGTCGATCCGTAATGCGGTGGAGGCGCACCGCTTCACGTGGCAGGACGCGTTCACGAGCGTCCGGTGCTCGATCGGGGTCGTCCTGATCGACGATGAGAGTCCCAGCGTGGCGAGTGTCATGAGCTCGGCGGATGTCGCCTGCTACTCCGCCAAGGACATGGGGCGCAACCAGGTTCACCTCTACCAGCACAGCGACGCATCGGTGCGCCACGAAGAGATGAAGTGGGTTTCGCGCATCACGAGCGCGGTGGAGGAGAACCGGCTCGAGCTCTTCTTTCAGCCGATCATCGGCATCGGCAGCAACAAGGGCGAGAAGCGGGGCCATTACGAGCTGCTCCTGCGCATGCGCGACGAGGACGGGGAACTCGTCAATCCCGACCAGTTCATACCGGCCGCCGAACGCTATAACCTCATGTCGGTGCTGGACCGCTGGGTGATTCGCGAGGCGTTGTCGCAGCTTGCCGACCGCAGCCCGCCTGGCAGCGATGCCCGCTTTACGCTCGCGATCAACCTGTCCGGCACGTCATTGAGCGAAGACCGCTTTCTCGAATTCGTCGTCGACGAGCTGCGCAAGCAGCAGCTGCCGCAGGGAGCGATCTGTTTCGAGATCACGGAGACCGCTGCGATCTCGAACCTCTCCAGAGTCATCCACTTCATGCAGGCGCTGAAGAAACTCGGCTGCAAGTTCTCGCTCGACGACTTCGGCAGCGGCCTTTCGTCCTTCACGTATCTCAAGAACCTGCCGGTGGATTACCTGAAGATCGACGGCCAGTTCATCCGCAACGTCGCCGACGACAGTGTCGACGAGAGCATGGTGCGCGCCATCAACGAAGTAGGCCGCGCCATGGGCATCGAAACGATCGCCGAGCGCGTGGAAACCAAACAGGTCCTCGACAAACTCGGCGACCTCGGCGTCGCCTTCGCCCAGGGCTACTTCATCGCCCGCCCCACCTCCGTCCAGACGTTTCGGGGGTCGGACCATTCCAACCTGCTGAAAAGCACCGGAATGGCGCCAAAAAACACGGGAAATCTAGCCCTAATCCGCTGATTTTCCGGTCAAAAACGCCGTTTTGCGCCAAGCCTTCCGGTGCCACATTTCGGAAGCAAAACCGCGCGATTAAGCCTTGAAAGGGGCGGCAAATTATCGCGGATTTTACTCTTTCTCAGCGCCTTGCCGTGGTCCGACCCCTATACTGGCGGGAATGCCGGATGACGATACCGCCAACTCGATGACGAGGCCGCTGCTGGCGCCGGACGAGCCGGCGCCATTCGTCGTGCACAATGCGCACTCGGCCGAGCCCGTCCTGCTGGTTTGCGATCATGCCAGCCGGCGATTGCCGAAATCGGTGGGCGACCTGGGGCTGGACCCGGCGGCCCGGCGCAGCCACCTGGCAGAGGACATCGGCGCGGGCGACCTCGCGCGGCGCCTGGCGGCGGCGTTGTCGGCAACGGCAGTGCTCGCCGGCTACTCACGGCTCGTCATCGACCTAAACCGCGACCTGCTCGATTCCGAGGCTTTCCTCGAGTACGGCGATGGCGTCGTCATTCCAGGCAACCGTAACCTGTCGCAGGCCGAGCGCCAGGCGCGGAGCGACGCCCTCTACTGGCCGTACCACAGCGCGATCCGCGGGCAGATCAGGCGGCTCGTCGCGGCAGGACTCGCGCCCGCCGTCATCGCCATACACAGCTTCACCCCGGTGCTGAACGGCGTTTCGCGGCCCTGGGAGATCGGCGTGCTGTGGGACACCGACCGGCGGGTTCCCGACATGCTCATCGAGCGGCTCCGCGGCGAAGGCTACGTCGTCGGCGACAACGAGCCGTACTCCGGCAGATCGCCGCAGGACTTCACCATCGACCATCACGCCGAAGCTGCCGGCCTGCCGCATGCGGGTATCGAGGTGCGCCAGGATCTCATCGACCATCCGGAGGGCCTGGCGCGGGTGGCGGACAGCCTCCACCGCATCATCGCCGCCTTTCCACCGTCGATCTTCAGGCGCGCAGGGAAAGCCGCGGAGAATGACGACGAACGTTACAACAGGCGCCAGGGATGAACGCATGAACCCCGTCGAACCGGAATTCACCATAGGGGTCGAGGAGGAGTACCTGCTAGTCGATCGCGAGACGCGGGCGCTCATCGTGGATCCGCCGCAATCGCTGATCGGCGAATGCGAGGAGCGCATCGGGGGCCAGGTGACCTCGGAACTGCTGCGCTCGCAGATCGAGGTCGGCACGAGGGTCTGTCACACCGTGCAGGAAGTCCGTTCCGATCTCGCGCGCCTGCGAAAAGGCATCATCGACGTAGCGGCGCGCCACGGCCTGGCGCCGATCGCTGCGTCCACCCACCCCTTCAGCCGCTGGTCGGAGCAGAAGCAGACGCAAAAAGAACGGTACGACTCGCTCACAGCGGAAATGCAGGCGGCGGCGCGGCGGCTCGTAATCTGCGGCATGCACGTGCACGTGGGGATCAGCGACGAGGAACTGCGCATCGATTTAATGAACCAGCTCTCCTATTTCCTGCCGCACCTGCTGGCGCTGTCCTGCTCGTCGCCTTTCTGGGACGGGCAGGACACGGGGCTCAAGAGCTATCGCCTGACGATTTTCGACGCGCTGCCGCGCACCGGGATTCCCGAACGCTTCCAGAGTTTTGCGGAGTACCAGCGGCACGTTGACGTGCTGATCAACGCGGGCCTGATCGAGGACACCACGAAGATCTGGTGGGACCTGCGGCCCAGCGGCCGCTTCCCGACACTCGAAACCCGGATCATGGACGTGTGCACGCGGCTCGAAGACGCCATCGCGCTGTCGGGCCTGCTGGTCGCGATACTCCGAATGCTGTATCGCCTGCGGGTGGCCAACCAGCGCTGGCGCATCTACACGTCGATGCTGATTCGCGAGAACCGATGGCGGGCGATGCGCTACAGCTTCGACGAGGGGCTGATCGATATGGCGAGAGGCCGGGTGGTGCCGTTCAGAGAATTGCTCGACCAGCTGGTGAACCTCACGGCCGAAGACGCGGAAGCGCTCGGCTGCACTGGGGAAGTCGCCTCGCTGCAACGGATACTTGATCGCGGCACGAGCGCGCACCGCCAGTTACAAACCTACGCAGACGCAAAAAAGAACGGCGCAGATCACGAGGAAAGCCTCAAAGCCGTCGTGGACCTCCTGATAGCGGACACGGCTGCAGGCTTGGAAGACACTGCCGACTAGCCGCGCGCAATCGCACATAATGCGGCACAGGTCGCAGTAAACCGTGCATTTCCCCGCTACCATCGCCGCGATTCTTGCGGCGCGATAAAGGGGAGCTGCGTTGATCGAAAGCCTCGATCTCATTCTGCCCTCGATATTCGGCCTGGCAGCGATGCTCTACGTCTGGCTTGCCGTCCGGGTGTTCCGCGCGGCGCCGCAGGGTGACCCGAACTCGATCAGCTACTTCCTGTTCCTGAACGGCGCCATCGTTGCCGGTGCCGCGCTGTCCTTCGCCGCGACGGATCCCCGACTGTTCGGCCTCGGGAGAGTGCTCACGTACTTCGGCGGCGGTTTCCTCCCGATCGTTTTTTATCTCATCTACCGCGATTACGCGATCGGGCGGCCGCACGTCCTGCT
>DATABW010000178.1:0-5719 GCA_036259375.1 Woeseiaceae bacterium | reverse complement strand
CTGCCGACTGCATGGCCCGATCGGGGATCTCGAAGACGGCCTCGACACGGCGATGCGGATCGACCTGGACCTCGCGCTGCTGGACGTCAACGTCGGCGGCCGGCCCGTGTATCCCGTGGCCGCTGCCCTGCGCGACCGCGGCGTGCCGGTCGTATTCATGAGCGGCGACCAGAGCGTTGACGAACCGTGGCAACACCATCCGATCGTCCGGAAGCCGTTCGCGCTCGACCAGCTCAAACGGGCGCTCGAGCAGGCCGTACGGGGGCGGGATGGCTAATCTCCTGTGGTTGCAGGGCGGGGCCTGCTCGGGCAACACGATGTCCTTCCTCAACGCCGAGGAACCGAGCGTGTGCGATCTCGTCACCGATTTCGGGATTAACCTGCTCTGGCATCCGTCCCTCGGGATGATGCTCGGCGAAGAACTCCACCGGCTGCTGGATTCCCTGGTGTCGGGGGAACGCCGCCTGGACATCTTCGTCTTCGAAGGCACGGTGATTACGGCTCCGAACGGCACCGGAGAGTGGAACCGCTTTGCGCGACGGCCGATGCAGGAATGGGTGCGCGAGCTGGCGCAAATCGCCGACTACACCATCGCCATCGGCGACTGCGCAACCTGGGGCGGCATTCCGGCGACCCCGCCGAATCCCACCGAGAGCCTCGGCCTGCAGTTCCTGAAGCGCAACCACGGCGGATTTCTCGGAGCGGGCTACCGCTCCCGGTCCGGCCTGCCCGTGATCAACGTGCCGGGCTGCCCGGCGCATCCGGACTGGATCACGCAGATGCTGGTTGCCATCGCGACCGGGCGCGGCGCCGAGCTGTCGCTCGATGACCTGCATCGCCCCAAAACCTTCTTCAGCAGCTTCACGCAGACGGGCTGCACACGTAACATGCACTTCGCCTACAAGGTCTCGGCAACGGAGTTCGGGCAGCGCAAGGGCTGCCTGTTCTACGATCTCGGCTGTCGCGGACCGATGACGCACTCGCCTTGCAACCGGATTCTCTGGAACCGGCAGTCGTCGAAGACGCGCGCCGGCATGCCGTGTCTCGGTTGCACGGAGCCGGAATACCCCTTTTTCGATCTTGCGCCAGGCACGGTTTTCAAGACACAGACGCTGATGGGCGTACCGAGGACGATGCCGACCGGGCTGGACAAGGTGGGCTACGTAAAAATGATGGCAGTGGCCAAGGCAGCCGCTCCGCGTTGGATCGAAGACGATATCTTCGTCGTATAACCCGAGCGAGCCCATACCGCGAGATCATGCCAGCCCACGTTGAGACACTCGATATTTCGCCCGTCGGCCGCGTTGAAGGCGACCTCGACGTCCGGGTCGACATCCGCGACGGCGTCGTCGTCGATGCCTGGACGCAAGCCGCGCTGTTTCGTGGCTTCGAAATCATCCTGCGCGGCAAAGATCCGCAGGCCGGCCTCGTGGTAACGCCACGCGCCTGCGGTATTTGCGGCGCATCGCACCTGTTCTGCGCCGCCTGGGCGCTCGACACGGCCTGGCAGACGGAAGTGCCGCGGAATGCCGTGCTGGCCCGCAATCTCGGCCAGATCACCGAGACGCTGCAGAGCCTCATCCGGCACCATTACGGCCTGTACATCATCGATTACACGAACAAGAACTATGCGGGCTCGCGCTACTACGCAGAGGCTGTCCGGCGCTGGGCGCCCTTCACCGGCAAGCATTACGAGCTCGGCATCCTGATGTCCGGCCGCCCGGTCGAGATCTATGCGCTGTTCGGCGGCCAGTGGCCGCATTCGAGCTACATGGTGCCGGGGGGCGTGATGTGCGCGCCGACACTGACCGACATCACGCGGGCGTGGTCGATCCTCGAGCAGATCCGGCGTACCTGGATAGAGCCGGTGTGGCTCGGCTGCTCCATGGAACGGTACGAAAAAATCAAATCGTACGACGACTTCATGAGCTGGCTGGACGAGAAGCCCGAGCACGCGGAGTCGGACCTCGGGCTGTACTGGCGCATGAGCGAAGATATCGGCCTGGGTAGCTACGGCCGCGGCCACGGCCGGTATTTTTCCTGGGGCTATCTGCCGCACGAGGACAAATACAACCGGCCAACTGTCGAAGCGCGCGGCGACGCCGTCGTCATGAAGGGCGGTCTCTACGACAGCCATGCCGACCGGCACGAACCCATCGATCAGAAGGACATCGTCGAGGACATACTGCACGCCTGGTACGAGGAACCTGACGGGCAGCACCCGTTCGACCGCACGACCACGCCGGCGCGGGACACGACGAGCGACTACGACGGGAAGTACTCGTGGTCGACGGCTCCGAGGCACCTCAATGGCGGGAGGCTGGAGACCGGTCCCCTGGCGAGACAGCTAATCGCCGGCGGGACACACGGCCACTCATGGCAGCACCAGGATCCGCTGGTGCTCGACATGTACCGCAAGCTAGGCGGCGCCAGCGTCCAGCTCCGGCACTTCGCGCGGATGCACGAAGTGGTCACGCTCTATCGCGAAGCCGAGCGGATACTGCGGGAGTTGCGTCTCAAGGATGTCTGGTACGTGAAGCCGACCGAGCGCGACGGCCGGGGTTGGGGTGCGAGCGAGGCGGTCCGTGGCGCCCTGTCGCACTGGATCGACATCGAAGACGGCAAGATCAAGAATTACCAGATCGTCGCGCCGACCACCTGGAACGTGGGGCCGCGCGCGGCAAGCGGCCAGCGAGGACCCATCGAGGAAGCCCTGATCGGCACGCCGATCGCCGAAGTGCACGACCCTGTCGAGGTCGGACACGTCTGCCGTTCGTACGACTCGTGCCTCGTCTGCACGGTGCATGCGCATGACGCTCGGACCGGCGAAGAGCTGGCGCGGTTTCGCACCGCATGACGGAGACGGAAGCTGCCGTGAGCACAGGCGAAAGCGCTGAATTGCAGGAGCTGCGTGCCAGGATCGCAGAACTCCTGGCGCTCGGCCTGGAGACCGAAATCGAACCCTTCCCCATCACGGAGAAGGAATTCGCCGAAATTCTGACCAGGCTGCGTGCGCTCGAGCCGGAGAATCTCGAGGCCAAGCTGATCATCGGCGGTTTCAAGGATTACCCGCACGGTCCCGACAACTGGCGCTGCGCGGACTGCATCTACTACCTCGCGCGCCGGAAATGGTGCGATCTTCCCGAGCTCGCCGTTCCGGTCGAAGCGGACTGGTACTGCCGTCTCTGGCGCATGTGAAGCGGATGATCGCGGTGATCGGCTGCGGCAACCGTAACCGGAGCGATGACGGCGCCGGGCCCGAAGTCGTGCGGGCACTGGCGGCCAGCACTGGATGCCGTGACAAGCGAGTCCGGCTGCTCGATGCCGGAACGGACGGCATGGCCGTCATGTTCGCGGCCCGCGGCTGCCGGAGCCTGATCGTCATCGACGCCTGCCGTTCGGGAACCACCCCCGGTGCGGTATTCGAAGTGCCGGGCGCGGAACTCGAGCAGCAGCACCAACCTACGCTCACGTTGCACGATTTCCGCTGGGAGCACGCCCTGTTTGCGGGCAGGCGCATGCTTGGCGAAGCCTTTCCGGCGGACGTGACGGTTTTGCTGATCGAGGTCGGGAAGACGGATTTCGGCCTGGACCTCTCGCCTGCCGTGGCCACTGCCGCCGCAACGGTGGCCGAGCGAGTGGAAGTACTGGTGCGCGCACGGCTGGACGAGACGGAGCGCCTGCAATGAGCTCTCCCGACCGGCTCGAGTTCATCGTCGATGCCGCGCTGGCCGCCGCGCGCGATCCGGCCTCGGATTCGATCGAGCGCGCCGAGATGCTGATGGAACTCGCGATGGGCCTGCAACAGCAGCCCAAAACGCCGGATCACTTGAGGCAGGCCGTCGCCCTCTATGACGAAGCGCTTTCCGTCTGCCCGGCGAGCCAGGAGCTCTTGAGTGCCCGTATCGCCGCGCGCAAGGCGACCGCACTGCAGGCGATTCCGGACCAAGGCACCAGCCTGCTCGAACAGGCGCGGGCCGTGCTGGAGGACGCCATCCCCGACCTGGCCCGCCTCGGCGGGCCCGAGGAACTGGCCGAGGCGGAAATGAATCTTGGCCTGGTGCTGCAGCAGCTCGCCGGCAGCGGCCGCGCGCCGATCGCCGACGCGATCGCGGCGTACCAGCGGGCATTGCGCACATTCGACCTGGTGCGACACCCGATCGAGTTCGCCATCCTGCAGAACAACCTCGCTGCCGCATTTCTCGCCATGCCGGCCACGGACGAGCGCGCCCGCATTCGCGAAGCGCTGGCGGTGCGCTGCTTCGAGGAAGGTCTGAAGGTCGTAAACCTTCTTGATCATCCGTCGGAATATGCGATGCTGCAGAACAATTTGGGTAACGCGCTGCAGTATGCGGCGTCCAGCCACGCCCTCGAAAACAACCTGCGCGCGATGGAGGCATACGACGAGGCGCTCAAGGTGCGGACGCGCGAGACCGCGCCGCTCGCGTATGCCAACACCCTCGCCAACAAGGCGAACTGCTTGCGGAACCTGCCCGACGAAGCCCTGCCCGCCGGAGACGGCGACAGCCTGCAGCGATCCAGGGCCTGCTACGAGGAAGCCCGTGCGATCTTCGTCGATCACGGTGAATTCGAAAAGGCGCGGCTCGTCGCCGAAGCCTTGGCGGCGCTCGAGCAGGAAGTGATGACAGAGCTCAATCGGACCGGGTAGCCGGGTACCGTTGTTCCATTTGGAATTCGAACCGCACGTGCCAGGAGACGACATGGAAGCGACCACTCTCTCTCCGACCGACCGGGACGACCTGGCCGGCCTGCTACGCGATCTGGAAGGTCTCGAGAGCCTCTTCGCCACCTGGGACGAGGGCCAGCAAGGCGCCGTCGAGGCTTACCGCCGCGCTCTGGACGCACTGCACCGTGAGGCATTGCAACGGCTGATACGTGCGCTGAAGACGGAGCCTGCAGCGCTGGCGGCGATGAGGGCCGCCGTTGCCGACGAAGTCGTCTACGCCGTGCTGCGTCACCACGAGCTCATCAAGCCGAGCCTGAACGAGCGCGTGGAAACGGCGCTTGCCGGCATACGTCCCATGCTTGCTGCGCACGGTGGCGACGTCGAACTCGTCAAGGTGGACCCGCCTGTCGCGGAAGTCCGGCTCAGCGGCGGCTGCGACGGCTGCGCGTCCGCCGCCCTGACGCTCCAGGCCGGGATTCGCAAGGCGGTCGGCGATGCCGTTCCCGAGATCACCGAGATCGTTCATGCCGGCAGCGAGCAGTACGACGCCGCACGTGAGGGCGTCGTAAGCTGACGATGCGCGTCTCGCTCGCCTCCCCTTTTGCACGCGCCCCGGCGCGAAACACGCCCGATGCGCCAGCCGCGCCGCTCCTGGATCCTCGCGGCGCACGGGTCGTGGTGGGCTGCAGCTCGGCGCCCGCAGCCGGGGTGGCACCGATCGCGCCGGCCGCGGACACGCTGTTCGGCCCGCGCGGCGCCTGCCTGGCCGGGCGGGAAGGGCCCTTGTTCGTCTGCGACAGCGGGCACCACCGTTTGCTCGTGTGGTCGCGGGCGCCCCGCGAGGACGGCGTCCCGGCGGATTTCGTAATCGGGCAGCGCGACTTCCACACCGAGGGGCGCAATGCCAAAGGCGAGATCGGGCCTGCCACGCTCAACGTCCCGACCGGCATCGCGGCCGCTTCCGGCGTACTCGCGGTGGCGGATGCCTGGAACCATCGCGTGCTGCTCTGGCACGGCTTGCCGCGCGCCGCG
>DATABW010000177.1:0-5448 GCA_036259375.1 Woeseiaceae bacterium | reverse complement strand
TGCAGGTTGTGCACGAGATTGCCGCTGCCGGCAATGAGGATGCCTTCGTCCCGCAGGGGCGCCAGTCTTGTGGCAAGCTCGTAATGGGCCGACCCGGCAAGCGTTTCGTCGAGGCTGAGCTGCACGACCGGCACGTCCGCGTCCGGCCAGGCATGACACAGAACGGACCAGGTGCCGTGATCCAGACCCCAGTCATCGGCGAGCCGGACCGTGGTCGGCGCAAGCAGCCGCGCCACGCGCTCCGCGAGCCCCCGGTCGCCCGGGGCGGGATACCGGAACTGGTAGAGCTCTTTCGGAAAGCCGCCGAAATCATGGATGGTGCGCGGCTCGTCCATCGCGGTGACGGCCGTGTCGGAGACGTACCAGTGCGCGGAGACCACGAGGATGGCTTCAGGGGTCGGAATCGAATCGCCGATCGCCCGCCAGCCGTCGGTCCAGTCGTTCGACTGAATGGCATTCATCGGATTGCCGTGTCCGAAGAAGATCGACGGCATTCTGTCAGGCATTACGACGTAGGATCTGCAGAGATAGCTATGAACGATATCACAGCGGTTGCACTCGGCACCGAGCCGCTAGTTCGCGTCCGGCGGACCGGCGCCTTCCTCTTCCAGCCGCAAAACCACGTAACAAGCCGCAAGGGCGATGGAGCTGAAGAAGGCAGCGGCGGCGGGTATGTGCTCGGCCAGCGGACGGATATCGCCGGTATGCCGCTGCACCAGGATAAAGGACAGCTCGGCGATCAACACCAGCGACAGCGACAGTACGACGAAGAACACGAGCCAGCCCGGCAGTCCGGCCCAAAGGGTCTTGAAGACGTGGCGATGCCCGTAGCGCCGGGTGAGGACGACAACGCTCGACACCGCCGCTGCGATCGCAACCGGAACGAGCAACGCCTGCAGCAGCAGCAGGTCGCGCAGTTCGTTACCCATCCAGCCGAAGAACGCGCCGACCATCGAGACCATGCTGCTCAACAGGACGCCCGCGAACGCGATCGTCAGCCATTTGAACAGGAACGAGCTCATTGTCTTACTCGAGCAACTCGAATTTCCAGGAAACCAGCAACAGCACGATCAGCAGGACGGAAAAGCCGACACGCCACATCAACGCGCGGTTCACCCTGGCCGGATCGTGATCGCTTGAGGTCATGTGAAACAGTGCGGAGCCCAGGCTGAAGACGACGGCTACGAAAACCATGGCAATCAGGAGTTTCACGCGGCGATGCTAACACGGCGCCGGCACCCGCCCCGCTGCGTCAGGCGGACTGGCGAGCTTCCCTGATCAGGCGATAAGCGGTACTGATCTCTCTCGTCCGTTCCTCCGCGACCTCCCGCATGCTCTCCGGCAGGCCCTTGCCGGCCAGCTTGTCGGGATGGTTCTGGCTCATCAGCCGGCGGTACTTGCGCTTGATCTCCGCGTCGCTCGCCGAAGGACTCACACCGAGCGCCGCGTAGGCGTCGTCGAGTTTCTGCCGCGTCGGCCGCGCGCCCGTGCCGGTGCCCGTGCGCAGCATGGCCTCGAGCTGTGCCACATCCGCTTCGGAAAGCCCGAGGCCGCGGGCCATGCGCACGAGCATCTCGTGCTCGGCCGGGTGCACGCCGCCGTCCGCCGCGATGGCCGTGAGTTGCACCTGCAAAAAAATCTGCAGCAGCGGACCGCGACCGCGCGACACCTGGCGCAGCTTCGCTATCTCGGCATCGAGATCGAAGCCCGGCGACTTGCCGCGATTGAATGCCGCTTTCGCCGCTTCGCGCTGCTCGGCTGACAGGTGCAGGCGAGCGAACAAGGCCTCGGCGACCTTGATCTCGTCGCGCGTGACGGTGCCGTCGGCCTTGCACAGCGCGCCCATGGCGGCAAACGTGGATTCCAGGAACTGCGACTGTATCTGCCCGAGTCCGCCCTGCACGACACGTTGGAGCAGCCAGCTTACCCCGTAGGCGAGCGCCACGCCGATGATGAGCCCGCGGAAGCCGCCGATGGCGTAGCCCAGCGCTGCGGCGACGAGGAAGAGAAACATCGTGCCAGTCTAGAGCCTGTGCACGATTATTTCATGCGACCTGTTGAGCGGTCCCATTTTCCGCCCGGCGCCGAAACGGCGCTCCCTTCCACCTTGCCACGCGGAAAACGGGACTGGCAGGACACACGAAATGATGTTCACCGGTCTTGAATACGCCGCGGCACGATCAACGTGTTGACGAACTCCTGCACGATCTCGTCCTGCTGGTTGAGTGTTGTCGTCTTCGTCGTGACGAGCCCCTGGCGCGGCCGCGAGTTCGACTCGCGAACGGCCAGGATCTCGACCTCGACCCGGAGTTCGTCGCCCGCCCGCACCGGCCGTGGCCACCGCAGGTCTTTCACCCCGAGACCGATCAGACCGCCGGCGATCCGGAACTCGCTGGCGATCAGGAGCTGCATGGTCATTGCCGCCGTGTGCCAGCCGCTTGCGGCCAGGCTGCCGAAGATTGAATCCTGCGCGGCGGCTTCGTCCAGGTGAAAGGGCTGCGGATCGAACTGGGCGGCAAAGCTCTTGATCGCATCGGCACGCACCTCGATACGGGCCGACCCGCGAAAAACTTGCCCGGCCCGGAAGTTCTCGAAGTACTGCCCTGACGGCTCCATTTCACCACCTCGCACCCGCGTCGCCGCTGATCATGCCACAACACGAATTGATCGATTTCCGCCATTTGCGGTCCAAACGTCCCTCTTACCGGCCTTGACAAAAAAAGAATGAACGTTCATTCTCCGCCACCCCCAGCACGGCCTTTCGTGCTGCCCGTCGCCCCTGCCGAGTTCACGACCATGCCGGATACCGCCCGCCGCTCCCTGGCCGCGCCGCTGCTGCTGGCGCTGCTCCTCACCGCCTGCGACGAAGAAGCGCCGACGCCGGAGATGCCGCCGCCCCAAGTGACGGTCGTGACCCTGACCGAACAGCCGGTTCGCCTCACGCGCGAACTGCCCGGGCGCACGCGGGCCTTCCTCATTGCCGAGGTGCGCCCGCAGGTGGACGGCATCGTGCGGGAACAGTTGTTTACAGAAGGCAGCCTCGTGGAGGCGGGCCAGCCGCTGTACCAACTGGACGATTCACAGTACCGCGCCGCCTTCGCGAGCGCCAAGGCCTCGCTCGCCCGTGCCCGGGCCACCCTCGAGGTCGCGCGGCTGAATGCCGAGCGCACGGCCGAGCTCGTAAAGACCAACGTCATCAGCCGGCAGGAGCGCGAAAACGCGGTCGCGGCTTTGCACCAGGCGCAGGCCGACGTTGCCGTCGCCGAGGCCGCGGTGGAGAGCAACCGCGTGGTGCTCGAGTACGCGCGGATTACCTCGCCGATCAGCGGACGGATAGGGAAGTCCTCGGTCACCAAGGGCGCGCTGGTCACGGCAAACCAGCAGGAGCCGCTCGCAACCGTGCAGCAGTTCGATCCCATATTCGTCGATTTAACGCAATCCAGCAGCGAACTGCTCGAGTTGCGTAATGACCTGTCGGCCGGCCGCCTGACCCCGACCAGTGAAATCCCCGTCACTGTCCTGCTCGAGAACGACCAGCAATACGAGCACCCGGGCACGTTCAAATTCGCAGACGTGTCCGTCGATCCGTCGACCGGCAGCTTCTCACTGCGAGTCCTCGTGTCGAATCCCGATCACCTGCTGCTGCCGGGCATGTACGTGCGCGCCGTAACGACACCCGCCGTGCTCCAGGACGCCGTCCTCGCGCCCCAACAGGGGATCACCCGCGATCCGAAAGGGAATGCCACCGCGATGGTCGTCGCGGCGGACGGCACCGTGGCGCGCCGGGAGGTCAGCGTCAGCCGCACGATCGGCGACCAGTGGCTGGTGAAAGACGGCCTGGCCGCGGGGGACCGCGTGGTCATCGCGGGGCTGCAGAAGATACAGCCGGGCATGCCTGTCGTCGTGACCGAAGCCGGCGCCGCGGGGACGCCGGACGAGGCGGAAACCACCGCTCCGCGTGCCGGCGCCGTGGACGACAGCGCCGGCGGCGACGCGGCCACGCGCTAGGTACCGGCAGATGGCGCAATTTTTCATCGGCCGCCCGATCTTCGCGTGGGTAATCGCGATCGTAATCATGATCGCGGGCGCGCTGTCGATCACCCGGCTGCCGGTATCCATGTATCCCTCCATCGCGCCGCCAACGGTCTCGGTCAGCGCCAGTTATCCCGGCGCTTCGGCCCGTGTCGTCGAGGATTCGGTCACGCAGATCATCGAGCAGAACATGAAAGGGCTCGACGGCCTCCTGTACATGTCCGCCAGCAGCTCATCGAGCGGCAACGCCTCGGTCACGCTCACGTTCGACAACGATGTGAACCCCGACATCGCGCAAGTGCAGGTGCAGAACAAGCTGCAGCTGGCGATGCCGCTACTGCCGCAGGAAGTACAGCGCCAGGGGGTCAATGTCACCAAGGCGAACACCGGCTTCCTGATGGTGATCGGCTTCGTCTCGGAAGACGGCAGCATGTCGAGGGACGATATCGCCGACTACGTCGCCGCCAACATCGTGGACCCGATCAGCCGCGTTGAGGGCGTCGGCAACGTGCAGGTGTTCGGCGCGCAATACGCGATGCGTATCTGGCTGGACCCGAACAAGCTGGAGATCTACCGGCTGACGCCCTCTGACATCATCCAAGCGGTGCAGGCTCAGAACCAGCAGGTCGCCGTCGGGGCCCTCGGCGCCGCGCCGGCCGTTCCCGGACAGCAGATCAACGCGACCATCACGGCGCAGAGCCGGCTACAGACGCCGGAGGAGTTCCGCGAAATCCTGTTGCGCAGCAACGGCGACGGCTCGGTACTCAAGCTCGGGGACGTGGCGCGCGTCGAGCTCGGCGCCGAGAACTACGAGTTCATTACCCGCTACAACCGGCAGACGGCAAGCGGCCTCGCGGTCATGATGGCTACCGGCGCCAACGCGCTCGAGACCGCCGCGGGCGTCGAAGCGCAGCTCGCCGAAATGGCACCGTTCTTCCCGGAGGGACTGAATGCCGTGATCCCGTTCGAGGTCACGCCCTTCGTGCGGCTGTCCATTGAGAACGTGATCGAGACGCTCCTCGAAGCGATCGTGCTGGTGTTCCTGGTCATCTACCTGTTCCTGCAGAACTTCCGCGCCACCCTGATTCCGACGATCGCGGTACCGGTCGTGCTGCTCGGCACGATGGCCGTGCTCTACGCACTCGGGCTCTCCATCAACATGTTGACCATGTTTGCCATGGTGCTGGCGATCGGGCTACTCGTCGACGACGCTATTGTCGTTGTCGAGAACGTCGAGCGCGTGATGAGCGAGGAAGGATTGTCGCCGAAGGAAGCGACACGGAAGTCGATGCGGCAGATAACCAGCGCTCTCGTCGCAATCGGCCTGGTGCTGGCGGCGGTGTTCGTGCCCATGGCGTTCCTCGGCGGCGCCACCGGCGTCATCTACCGGCAATTCTCGGCCACCATCGTGTCCGC
>DATABW010000176.1:0-2809 GCA_036259375.1 Woeseiaceae bacterium | reverse complement strand
AGAAAAAGAAGGTGGGCGCGAGTACTTCAAGGGATAAGCTGCGCCCCAACGAAGAGTTCGTCCAGTTCGCCAATTTGCTCCCAGAGCCAATGCTCCTGGTCACCGGCGACGGTACGGTACTTGCCGCGAACCGCAGTGCCAGCGCTCTCTCAGGCTTTTCGGCCGCTGAACTGGTCAAACGCAAACTCTCCGAACTCGTACTCCAGTCAACGGACGTCATCTCGCCTTTGCTTCGCGCCTGGTCTCGCAGCAATATTCTCCTGCCCGGCACGTTGACGATCATCGGACGAGATGGCGCGCAAACGCCCTGCCGCTGTGAGGGTGCGGTGTTCCGCCCGAAATCAGGCGCACGCCCGGCCGTAATCCTCGTTCGCCTGCTGCGCAAAGCGGCTGCCGTCAACCGGTTCATTGCGCTGAATCAGCGGATCGACCAGCTGACCAGCGAGGTTTCGCGCCGTCGCCGCCTGGAGCAGGCACTGGATGCTCAACACGAATGGCTGCGCGTCACGTTGGAGAGCATCGGGGATGCTGTCATCGCGGCCGGCACGGACGGCCGGATCAGCTTCATGAATTCAGTGGCCAGCAGCTTGACCGGCGTCGGGATCGAGGACGCGCTCGGGCGACCGCTGGTCGAAGTCTTCAGGATCATCAATGAGCAGACCCGGGAAACAGTCGAGAATCCCGTCTCAGTGGTCCTCAAGGAAGGGATGACCGTCGGGTTGGCCAACCACACCGTTTTACTACGCGCAGACGGGTCCGAGTTGCCGATAGACGACTCGGCCGCGCCCATTCGGGGAGAGGATGGCGAGCTGCTCGGAGTGGTGCTCGTGTTTCACGACGTGACCGAAAGACGCAACCTCATCCGGGATCTCCAGGAGCGAACCGACAACCTCGCGCAGGCGGATCGTCGCAAGGACGATTTCCTGGCGATGCTGGCGCACGAGCTGCGCAATCCGCTGGCGCCCCTGCTGAGTGGCAGCGAAGTCCTGCGCTCGATGATAGGCGATAACGCTAGGATGCTGCAGGTCGGCGACATGATGCAACGCCAGGTGCAACACCTGTCGCGCCTGATCGACGACCTGCTCGACGTTTCCCGGATCACCCGCGGCAAGATCGAACTCAGGCGCATCCCGATTTCGCTGCGCTCTGCCCTGGAACAGGCTGTCGAGATGGTCCGCCCGCTCATGGACGAAAGAGAGCACGAGCTTTCCCTTTCCCTACCGCCGGAATCCGTGTACGTCGAAGCGGACGCCACACGCCTGGCCCAGGTATTTGCCAACCTGTTGGAGAACGCGGCGAAGTACAGCGAGCCGGGAGGACGGATCAGCGTCGGTTTCGACAGGGAGGAAGAGACCGCCGCCGTGCGCGTGCGCGATCAAGGCGCCGGTATCGATGCATCGACCCTGCCGAAGATCTTCGAGATGTTTGCCCAGGGCGACAAATCCCTCGACCGCGCGCAGGGCGGCCTGGGTCTGGGGCTGACGGTGGTCAGGAAAATCGTGGAGATGCATCGCGGGACGGTAGAGGCGCACAGTGCCGGGTTGGGGAAGGGCAGCGAATTCATCGTCCGCCTGCCGACGCTGGCGCCGGGCGAGCGAGCGGAGCCGTCGCCGGCAGCGTCGGCCGCCGCGGGATCGAGCCGCATCGCAGAATCTCGACGGGTGCTGATCGTGGACGACAACGAAGATGCCGCCGTTGCCCTCGCAATGCTGATCGGCGGCTGGGGCCATGAGGTTTGTTGCGCGCATACGGGGCCGGAGGCGCTGGCGTCAGCTGTGACGTTCAGACCGGACCTGGTCCTGCTCGACATCGGCCTGCCGGAGCTGGACGGCTACGAAGTGGCGCGCCGCCTGCGCAAGGAGCCCGGAACGGCGCAGGCGATGCTGGTGGCCGTGACGGGCTACGGTCGAAACGAGGATCGCCGGCTGTCCCGCGAGGCCGGCTTCGACGAACACCTGGTCAAGCCGGTCGACATGGCCCGCCTCGAGCGCCTGTTGAATCAACAGGTAAAATAGCGGTCAATGCTTGACGAACGGCTCGCGGAAGCAGAAGGTCTCGCCTGCGAGTTGCCGCTGCCCTCCGACGATACGAAGGAGGAGGGCCTGCGACCAGCGAGAGATGACCGCAATATGACAAACAGCGCCCGTAGCTCAATCGGATAGAGCATCGGCCTTTGAGTGAGGAGCCTGCAGCGGGAATGACAACCGCTGCAGTGGACTGCACCGTAACGGGGAACCCTTAACAGGCAGTGCTGATGGCGATCCCGTGGAAACCTGCAACGCCGCTATCGCGGCCCGCGCGGGGCTCCGTAGAGACTAAACGTGCAGCGCCTGAGATGGCGAAGTGATAGTCCAGACCACAAACCCGGATCAAGACGGGGCCGCGAAAGCGGTAGTTGGTAAGCTAAGCCGAGGGTTGCAGGTTCGAGTCCTGCCGGGCGCGCCAACTTCATCAGGAAGCGGCGCCGAATATTCGATATTATTGCGGTCGAACCGACGCGGGAGCTGGACGTCGGTCGAACTTTGAATTGTGGTGGGCGTAGCTCAGTTGGTAGAGCCCCGGGTTGTGATCCCGGTCGTCGTGGGTTCGAGTCCCATCGCTCACCCCACCTTTCGATTCCTGGAACGGGCCTCTAGCTCAATTGGTAGAGCAGTGGACTCTTAATCCATTGGTTCGGGGTTCGAGTCCCCGGGGGCCCACCAGATCCGCTGCTGTGCAGGCGCCTTTCTCATCGGGGACCGGCGGCGTTCGGGTGCCCGTGAAACAGGCACCTGCAGGCGTTTCGGGCCGCCCGTGAGACGGGCTGCTG
>DATABW010000175.1:0-2652 GCA_036259375.1 Woeseiaceae bacterium | reverse complement strand
ATGATGTATGGTCGTTTCGCCATACTCTCATATGGCTAAGTGGCGGCGGAGGCCTACAAGAAGGCGCCGTACCTGCAGGTCCCGGCAACCGGACTAAAGCGGGGAAGCGGCCAAATTGGGTAGTTGCAAGACACGCGGTTGGCGTGCTGCTCGGGCAGGCCCGCGGTGCCGCCCGGGTCCGTCGGGCTGACTGGCACACCCCCATGGCACGTAAATTGCAGCTCCTTCGATTGTCGATTCGACACCGGCCCCGTGTCGTGATTTCAAGCGGCCCGGGTATTACCTGCAAGGAGATCGAAATGCAGAAATTACTTGTGAGCTGCTGGGCCGCGCTGGCGGCGGCACTCATCGCCGGCTGCGCGACGACGACGCCGGGTCTCGGCGACGAATCCGGCAACGCGACTCTGCCGTCCGGCGTGACACTGCTGGACTCGGACGAGGACGAGTGCGACGGCACTCTCCAGGTCAGTGAAGACGGCATTGACGGCGAGGGTGACGGCATGGGCGACGCCTTCGTGGTCGAGGCAGGCGAGAACGCCACGTTCCAGCTCGACGGCGACGACGAGGAGATCGAATGGGCCTGCGTCGACGAGGACGGCGATGCCGACGAAGAGAGCATGGACTGCCCGAGTGGCGCCACGCACGTCCGCGTCACGCGTGCGAACTCGGGCGGCGAGCTGCTCGTGGAATGCTACGGCTGATTCGCGACGCTACTGGAATACCTTCTCCGCCGGCACGATACGAACCGCGTGCGGCTCCAGGTTCAGCGGCACCGTCGCGATCTGCTCGTCTTCGGCCAGCAGGGTTTCCGGCTTTTCCGAGTCGTAGCGGATCGGTGACGGCGCATCGTCGACCAGGCGCTGCTGCAAATCCTCCGCGTCGCGCGTGACGAAGACGTACTGCACGTCCTCGACGCGGAGGTTCTCGCGGATGACGCGGTTCACGTCCTCCAGCGTCAGGCGGCTCAAGCCCGCGCGCGCGTAGTCCGCGAAAGCGTCGATGCCGTAGTACCGGCTGTCGAGCGCATAGCCGAGTTGCCGCGACTGGCCGTCCGTCAGCAAGCTCACGAACTTCGCCAGGAAGCTGCGGGTTTCCTCGAAGTCCGTTTCGCTCATGCCATTGTCGATCAATTTCTGCAGCTCATGCACGGCGACACGCGTCGCGAAATGCGCGTCGTTGTTCGAGCGCAGCGGGCGTATCCAGATCTGGAAGAGCTGCTGCTGGCGGGCAAGGTTCGTGTCCGGCTCGAACTGGAACATGCCGCGCGGGAAGTACTCGATGTACGCGTAATCGCCGTAGTTCATGCCGCGGACTTCGCGGATGCGCTGGAACAGGTGACTGTTCGTGCTCCGGTGCTCGCCCAGCCAGGAACGCGCGAGCCACAACGCGATCCAGTCGGGGTCGCCGCGCTTCAGGTCGATCGGGAAGCCGAGCGAGACCGCGACGGCGGGCGTTTCCTTTGCGACGATCAGCGCGCGATTGCCCTTCACCTGCGGGGCGGGCGGGACGTCGAGCTTCGCGCGCCGGCCGGCGGGCAGCGCCTGCAGATCATCGCCGATACGCCCGGCGAAGCTATCGGGATAGCCGCCGGCGAGGCCCACCGTGATGTTGTTCACCGTGTAATGTTCCTGGTAGAAGCGCTTCAGGTCCTCGATCGTCATCGATTGGAGATCGCTCACGTCGCCGAGGTTGAGCGACGCATACGGATGCCCGGCGCCGTAGATTTCGCTGTACAGCAGCTCTTTCGCCAGTTCCTCGTCGTTGTTGCCGACGAGGCCGGTACGGATCGCGTTCACGAGCTGTGTCCTGACGCGCGTAAAATCCTGCTCGCGCCACCCGGGCGTAAGAAGCTGCTCTCTTACCAGCGAGTACCAGGCATCGAGGTTGTCCTTGTGCACCTGGCCCGACAGCCGCGTCATTTCCTTGTCCACCTGCGCCGTGAAATCGGCGGCGATCGGGTACATGGCGTCGTTGATCTGCTCGATCGTGTGCGTCGTCGAGCCGCCCTCCGTGAGCATGGCGGCGGTCAGCGCCGCCAGCCCCTTCTTGCCTTCCGGATCCATGGCCGCTCCGGCGTGTACCAGGATCGCGACGTCTACCAGCGGCGAGGTGTCGGAGGGTTGCGCGACGATGGAAACCGGCACGGCTTCCCCCGTAGGGGCCCGCCCCCCGGGCGACCCGGCCGTCGAATCGCCCACGTCGGCTGCCTTCAGCGCCTGGTCCGGATTCCCGTCGCCCGTGGGACCGGCTCCTGCAGCACCCGCCCCACGTGCGGTGGAGGCGTTTTGTTCGGCAGCAGCGACCAGCGCGTCG
Organism: Woeseiaceae bacterium; assembly: GCA_036259375.1. GTDB lineage: Bacteria > Pseudomonadota > Gammaproteobacteria > Steroidobacterales > Woeseiaceae > IDS-8. The sequence continues at coordinate 339 of DATABW010000175.1, read as the reverse complement.
ATCGAGGCCTTGCCGTCTACGCCGGCCATGGTCTCCGAATTCGACAGCGACACCGTCACCCGGCCGGAATCCACGAAGAACTCGTTCGCATACCGCCGGATGTCCTCGGAGGTCAGGCTGTCGTAGGTCTCGTACAGCTCGTTGATCGTCTCGGGGGTGCGCGCATGCTGCACGTAAGCGGCCAGCACGCTGCCGATGCCGTCGGAACTGTCGAGCTGTGACGCGAACAGATAGCGCAGCCGCGATTTGGTGTCCAAGACGACCTGCGGATCGGCCAGTTCCGTACGGGCTTCCGCGAGTGTCGCGTTGATGGCCGTTACGACTTCGGCCGCATGCTTC
>DATABW010000174.1:0-8041 GCA_036259375.1 Woeseiaceae bacterium | reverse complement strand
GGCCGACCTGCACCGAACGGGCCGGATCCACCAATCCTTCCTGCACGGCATGCCAGAACATCGTGCCGTGATCGACTCGGCCGGCGGCATCGCTCCAGGTGTCGCTGTGAGCATCGAAATGCAGCAGTGACAGCGGCGCGCCGTGCTGCCGCGCGTGCGCCTTCAAGAGCGGCCACGAAATGAAGTGATCGCCGCCGAGTGATAGCAGGCCGGGCCCCGAGCTGATGATGCGGAAGGCGTGCTCTTCGATCGCCCCGGGCACCGTCTCCGGGCGGCCGAAGTCGAAGACGCAGTCGCCGTAGTCGATCACCGCCAGCCGATCGAACGGATCGAACGGCATGCCATAGGGCCGCATCCACGCCATGATGGACGAGGCGGCGCGGATGCCCCGCGGTCCGAAACGCGCGCCCGGCCGGTTGGTCGTCGCGGTATCGAGCGGCACGCCGCTGACGACGAGATCGACGCCGCTGAGGTCCCGAGTGTATTTGCGGCGCATGAAGGACAGCGCGCCGGCGTAGGTGGGTTCGCTCCGGGTGCCGTACGGGTCCTCCCGCTGGAAAGCCTGATCGCCGGCTTTTTTTTCCGTCATGAAGGATGTCCCGCTGTCAAAGCGCCTGCTGCGTCAGGTCGAGGCACTTCCATGCTTTCTCCACCAGCTCGTCCGCCTGCTCGAACGTAAGGACCAGCGGCGGCGCGACGACTATCGTATCGCCGACCGCGCGCATCACCAGCCCGTTCTGCACGAGGATGTCGCGGCAGATCGTTCCGACGCCGCGCTCCTTGTCGAACCGTTGCAGGGACGACTTCGAAGCAACCAGCTCGAGCGCTCCCATCAGGCCAACCATTCGGGTCTCGCCGACCAGCGGATGCTCTGCGAGCGTGTGCCAGCGTTCCTGCAGGTAGGGCCCGAGCTCGTTCTTCACGCGCTCGATCAGGCCCTCACGGCGGAGGATATGAATGTTTTCGATAGCGACTGCGCAAGACGCCGGATGGCCGGAATAGGTGTATCCGTGGAAGAACTCGCCGCCCTTTTCGATCAGCACATCGGCCAGCCGGTCGCTGACCATCACACCGCCGAGCGGCAGGTAGCCGCTCGAGACGCCCTTCGCGAACGTCATCAGGTCGGGCTTCACACCGTAGTAATCCGCGCCGAACCACTCGCCAAGGCGCCCGAAGCCGCAGATGACTTCGTCGCTCACGAGAAGAATGCCGTATTCGTCGCAGATCTTCTGGATTTCGGGCCAGTAGGTCGGCGGCGGGATGATGACGCCGCCGGCACCCTGCACCGGCTCCGCGACGAAAGCCGCCACTTTGTCCGGCCCGACCTGCTCGATGCGGTCGCGCAGTGCGGCGGCCGCTTCCAGGCCGAAGTCCTCCGGCGACAGCACGCGGTCGCTGCCGAACCAGTACGGCTGCACGATGTGCTCGATGCCCGGCACCCACGGCCCGCCCTGCGAGTGCATAGGCTTCATGCCGCCGAGACTGGCGCCCGCGACCGTCGACCCATGGTAGGCATTCTCGCGCGCGATAATGATCTTGCGCTCCGGCTGCGCCATCAGTTCCCAGTAGCGACGCACCATGCGGATCATGGTGTCGATCGATTCCGAGCCCGAGCCGGTGAAGAAGGCGCGGTTGAACTGCGGCTGCGTCACCTCCTTCAGCAATCTCGAGAGCTCGATGGACGGCGGATGGGCGCACTGGAAGAAGCTGTTGTAGTACGGCAGGGTACGAAGCTGCTGGCTGGCCGCCTCGACGAGCTCTTCGCGACCGTACCCGACGTTCACGCACCAGAGTCCCGACATGCCGTCGAGTATTTCGTTGCCGTCGAGATCGTAGATATACACCCCGTCGGCGCGCGCAATGATACGGCTGCGCCTCTGTCCCAGGTCCTTATGGTCGGTGAAGGGATGCAGGTAGTGATCGCGGTCGAGATCCTGCCATTCGGCGCGTGTGCGATTGTTAGCGATACCCATGATCATTTCTGCCGTTGTGATTTGTATGCGTCATGCGCCGCATGATAACGAGCGGCGTTTGCGCCGTCCCGGCGCCAACCATGATCTGGAATCGGACGCTGAACGGACGCCTTCCGGGCCCGAAAAGGGGCGATTAAGCCGATGAAACGGGTCTGTGGAGCGCTTATTCGTCGGCTATTCAAAAGATTGCGTTGGTCCGACCCCCGACTAGACGTTGAACATGAGGATTTCGCGTTCCCAGGGGGTGATGATCTCCTCGAATTCGCGTTCCTCGTTTTCCTTGAGCAGGCAGTAGAGGGTGACGAAGTTGTCACCCAGGGTTTTGCGCATGGCCTCGCTGCCTCGCATCGCTTCTATGGCGGCGTAGATATGCCGGTGCAGCATGAAAGGCATGTCGTAGGCGCTGCCGGTGATCGGCTCGCTGGCTTTGAGCCCTTCGACCATGCCGAGATAGCCGCAGGCGAGGCTCGCGGCCAGCGCGAGGTAGGGATTCACGTCGGAGCCGGCGAGCCGGTTCTCGATACGGCGGGCTTCCGGTGCAGCATCGGGAACACGCAGGCCGACCGTGCGATTGTCGATCGCCCAGGCGAGGTTCACGGGCGACGCCCAGGAGTTCAGGAAACGCCGGTAGGAATTCACGTACGGAGCGAAGATCAGCATCGCCTCGGGCATGTAGCGCTGCAGGCCGCCGAGGAAGGAATAGAAATAATCGCTGGGTTCGCCGTCTTCGCGGGAAAAGATATTTCTGCCGGTCTCGATGTCGACGATGCTCTGGTGAATGTGCAGCGCACTCCCGGCCTCTTCCGACATCGGTTTCGCGAGGAAGGTCGCGTGCATCTCATGCTCGATCGCGGCTTCCCGCACGGTTCGCTTGAACAGGAACACCTGGTCGGCCAGCGCGACCGCGTCGCCGTGCAGGAAGTTGATCTCGAACTGAGCGGGCCCCATCTCCTGCGACAGCGTGTCGATGTAGATGCCCTGCGCCTCGCAATAGGCATACACGTCGTTGATGAACGGGTCGAAGTCGTTCATGGTGTCGATGCTGTAGGGCTGGCGGGACATGTCGGTCCGGCCGAGCCGGCCCTCCGGTGGCTCCACCTCTGCGTTGGCGTCGGCATGCGGATTGATCAAGTAGAACTCGACTTCGGGTGCCACCACCGGCTTCCAGCCTTTCGCCTCGTAAAGCTCGAGCACGGCGTGCAGCACACGGCGCGGCGAAGTGTCGACCGGCCTGCCGTCCTTGCGGAAGCAATCGAGAAATACCGATGCCGCCGGATCGGTCGCCCAGGGCACGGGACGCAACGTCTTCGCGTCCGGTTTGAGCCGCATGTCGCGGTCTTCGACGTTGGACTTGTTGATGACGTATTCGCCTGACACCGTCTGTGCGAAGACGGCCTCCGGCATTTTCATGTCACCCGACCCGAATTTATCCGCGGGCAGCAGCTTGCCCCGCGCCGCGCCGGCCATGTCCGGCACGAACGCCTCGACATCTTCTATGCGATGCTTCTTGAACCAGCTTTGGAAAACTTCCTTTTCACTCACGTTACACCTTGTTTGCGAGGCGACTGGCGCCGTGCGAAGCGTTCCCTGCACGCGTCGCCGAATGCCTTGAAAATGGCCGTTGAAAGCGGGTTCTCGGTGACCCGCCACTCGGGATGCCACTGTATGGCGAGGGCAAACGAGTCCGCGTCCACCCGGAATGCTTCGATCAGCCCGTCGTCCGCCACTGCTTCGACCGTGACGCCGCTGGCGAGCTTTGCGACTCCCTGGGAATGCAGCGAATTCACCTCCACCCGATCCGTGCCGGCCAGCCTTCGCAGCTGCCCGCCTTCGCAGAGGTTCACGAAATGCGCCGGTCCGTACTGCGTCTCCAGCGGATCGTCCGGGTTTTCCTTATGGACGGCGTAACCCGGCACGTCGTGCACCCGCTGGTGCAGCGTGCCTCCGAGCGCGACGTTGATTTCCTGGAAGCCACGGCACAACGCCAGCAGCGGCACGCCTGATTCCAGGGCCCGGCCGATCAGCGGCAGCGTGGTTTCGTCCCGCTCACGATCGTGCAGCGTCCCGGGTGCGCTCGCCTCTCCGTTGTAGCGGTGAGGCTCCACGTTCGAGGGGCTGCCGGTCAGCAACAGGCCGTCGAGGTTCGCCAGCAGTTCCGCCGGATCCAGGCGGTTGCCGAGCGCGGGAATCATGAGCGGCAACGCATCCGCCGCATCGCGGATGGCGGTGAGGTATTTTTCGCCGACTACGTGGAAAGGATGGGGGTGTAACAGTCGCCGGTCCGCCGGCACGCCTATGACAGGTTGTCTACGCATACTGGCCCTGGCGAGGGCCACTCCTCCGGGCACGGTCTCGCCGGCCACAGTTTTTCTGATACCAAGAATACCAGTCGCAAGAGCCTATTACACGCGAATTCCCGGCATGTGCCCGGGAGCGACCACATTGCTATGCTACGGCGCCCGGCAACAGGAACGGATCCCGTGAAACTGTACGGTTACTGGCGCAGCAGCGCTTCCTACCGCATCCGCATCGTCCTCAATGTAAAGGGGACAGACTGGGAGTACGTGCCCGTCCTGCTCAACGAGGACGAGCACCGGCAGGCGAAGTTCCGCTCGGTCAACCCGGCGGCACTCGTGCCCGTGCTGGAGGTGGACGGCGCGCGGCTGGCACAGTCTCCCGCCATCGCGGAGTTCCTGGAGGAACGCCACCCCTCCCCGCCGCTGCTGCCCCCGGACCCGGTCGGCCGCGCCCGCGTCCGCGAGCTGCAGCACCTCATCGGTTGCGACGTCCACCCCCTGCAGAACCTCCGGGTGCTCAAGCTCCTGCGCGCGGAGTTCGGGCAGGACGACGACGGCGTGGCGGCGTGGTGCCGCCGCTGGATACGCGACGGATTTGCGGCATATGAGACGCTGGCGAAGCAGCGAACGGCGGACGGGCGATTCTCGGTCGGCGATACGCTGACGCTGGCCGATGCCTGGCTGCTGCCGCAGGTCTACAACGCGCAGCGCTTCGGCGTCGACCTGGCGCCCTATCCCACCATCGGCTCCATCGCGGCGCATTGCGCAGCGCTGGAGCCGGTGGCCGCCGCTCACCCTTCAGAGCAGCCGGACGCGCCAGAAGCAGCGTAGGAACCCTCCTCACGAGTGACAAGGCGGCCAGCACCGCTGCCGCCGGCGAGACGGCCCCTACAACGAACGTCGCGAACGGCCGGTGGCCCACCAGGCGAGCAGCACGCCGATGGTGACGACGGCGATAATGACCGTCGCAAGCGCATTGATGTCCGGCGTCACGCCCAGCTTCACCTTGGAGAAAATCACCATGGGCAAGGTGCTGCCGCCCGGACCGGAGACGAAGCTCGCGATCACGAGGTCGTCGAGCGACAGAGTGAACGCGAGCAGCCAGCCCGCAATCATGGCGGGCGCGATCAGGGGCAGCGTGATGTCGAACAGCACGCGGAGCGGCCGGCCGCCCAGGTCCATCGCCGCCTCCTCCAGCGACTCGTCCATCCCGGCGAGGCGCGACTGCACGATGACGGTGACGTAGGCCAGGGCAAACGTCGTGTGCGCGATGGTAATCGTGGAAAAGCCCCGCCGGTCCGGCCAGCCGATGAGCTGTTGCAAACTGACGTAGAGCAGCAGGAGCGACAGTCCCGTGATCACTTCCGGCATGACGAGCGGCGAGGTGATCATCCCGGAGAACAGCGTGCGACCGCGAAAGCGGCCGAAGCGCGCGAGCGCCATGCCCGCCATCGTGCCGAGTACCGTGGCGAGCGTCGCCGTGGACAAGGCAACCCGCAGGCTGAGAAAGGCGGCGTCCAGCACTTCCTCGTTTCGCAGCAACTCTCCGTACCATCGGGTCGAAAAACCACCCCATACCGTGGCGAGTCTCGAATCGTTGAATGAATAGATAACGACGGAAACGAGCGGCACGTACAGGAATGCATAGCCGAACGCGAGCACCGAAAAAATGAAGCGTGAACGCTGCTTCACGACGTACCCTCGATTTCTTTCTGCCGGCTCCGCTGCAGCAGCACGATCGGAACGACGACCAGCGTCAGCAGGAGGATCGCGACCGAAGAGGACAGCGGCCAGTCGTGATCCACGAAGAAAGTGTCGAAGAGCACCCGGCCTATCATGAGGGATCCCGGACCACCCAGCAGGTAGGGGATGACGTACTCGCCCAGTGCGGGAATGAACACCAGCAGGCTGCCGGCGATGACGCCGGGCCGCGCGAGCGGCCAGGTCACGTCGCGGAACGCCCGGGCAGGCGATGCACCCAGGTCCTGGGCCGCTTCGATCAGGTCCGGGTCCATTCGTTCGAGTGTCGCGTACAGCGGCAGGATCATGAACGGCAGGTACGAGTACACCAGGCCGACGTAGATGGCGAAATCCGTGTACATCATCTGTATCGGCTGCTCGATCACGCCGAGCCAGATCAGGAAATTGTTGACGATGCCATAGTTGTTCATGAGCCCCATCCACGCGTAGACGCGCAGCAGGAATGAAATCCAGAACGGCAGGATGATGAGCAGCAACAGCATGTTGCGCGTACGCTGCTCGGCACGCGCAATTCCGTACGCCATCGGGAACCCGATCAGCAGGCAGATCAGCGTGGACACCGCCGCCATCACGACGGACTTGAGATAGGTGACGATGTAGAGCTTGTCCGTCACGACGAACCGGTAGTTATCGAGGCTCGCGTCGACGCCGCCGGAGTCGTCGAAAAACGGCGTGAACGGCGGCTGCGCGATCACCGGATCGGCGAAGCTGATCTTCAGGATGATGGCGAACGGCGCGAGAAAGAACACGAGCAGCCAGGCGTAGGGCGCCGCCACCGCGACCCGCTGCCAGAGCGTATCCCTCCTGTCGTGCATCAGCGCGACAGCACCACGGCGCTCTCCGCGCGCCAGGAGATCACGACCTCGTCGTCCCACTCGAGGAACCGCTCGGCCGAGCGGCGCCGGTTCTGGGCACTGACCTGCACGACCTGCCCGCTGGGAAGCTTGATGCGGTAAAGCGAGATATTGCCGAAATAGCCGAGATCCCAGACGACGCCGTGCAGCCGGACATCGAAGCTGTTTTCCGTCTCCGCCTTGCTGATGAAGATCTTTTCCGGGCGGACCGCGATCGAGATCTTGCTGCCTGGCGCGAGTTCCTCCTCCGAAAAGGCGGACAGCACTTTGCCGGCGCTTTCCGAGCGAGCGGTGAGCCTGCCATTTTCGAAGGTCTCGACCGTCGCCTCGAACATGTTGATGGTGCCGATGAAGTCGGCGACGAAGCGGCTGTTCGGGAATTCGTAGATGTGCTTGGGCGTGCCGACCTGCTCGAAACGGCCTTCGTCCATGACAGCGATGCGGCTCGACAGGATCATCGCTTCTTCCTGGTCGTGGGTGACGACAATGAACGTGATGCCCAGGCGGTCCTGGAGCCCCATCAGCTCAAATTGCGTGTGCTCGCGCAGTTTCTTGTCGAGTGCGGCCAGCGGCTCGTCCAGAAGGAGCACCTTTGGCCGCTTGATCAGCGCGCGGGCAAGCGCCACCCGTTGCTGCTGGCCGCCGGATAGTTGCGCAGGTTTGCGATTCGCGAACTGCTGGAGCTGTACGAGCTCGAGCATTTCCGCGACGCGATCGTTTAGCTCCCTGCGCGGCACGCGCTCTTTCTGCAGGCCATAGGCCACGTTCTTCTCGACGGTCATATGCGGAAAGATCGCGTACGACTGGAACATCATGTTGACCGGGCGCCGGTACGGCGGCACTTCCGTGACGTCGACGCCGTCGATCAGGATGTTGCCGGATGTCGGCGCCTCGAAGCCGGCGAGCATGCGCAGCAGCGTCGTCTTGCCGCAGCCGGAGCCGCCGAGGATGCAGAAGAGTTCGCCACGGTGTATGTCCAGGTCGACGGCGTCGACAGCGACGAAGTCACCGAAGTGCTTGGTGAGCTTCCTGATCTGTATCAGCGGATCCGATCCGGCTTGGTTCTGGTTAATGGCCGTTTTCGTCCTTTGTGACCGCAGAATCTCGTTTTGTGTCAGATGCCGCTCTTGACCCGCACGTGGGCGCGCGTCAAGAG
>DATABW010000173.1:0-3268 GCA_036259375.1 Woeseiaceae bacterium | reverse complement strand
CCGCGCCGCGTTCCTGCGCCACCACCGGCACCCCGTTTCGCTCGCCCCAGGCGCGCAACTGCTCGATCGCGGCGGCGCGGAAGGTATCGCCCGCCGCGAGCATCACGGAGAGGCCCTCGTCCTGGAAATGTTTCGCCAGCTTACCGATGGTCGTCGTCTTGCCGGCGCCGTTGATACCGACGACAAGGATCACGAAAGGAGCCGCTCGAGTGACGTCGAGCGGCTGCTCGACCGGTGCCAGCATGTCGACCAGCGTGCTCTTCAGTCCTTCCTCCAGCGCCTGGAGATCCTTCAGCTCCTTCCGGGCCAGGCGCTTGCGCAGCTGCTCCAGCACGCGTTCGGTGGCTTCGATGCCGACGTCGGCGAGCACCAGCCGTGATTCCAGCTCCTCCATGACGTCCTCGTCGATCTTGCCGCCTGGCGCGAGGTTTCCCAGGTCGTAACTCAACCAGCCGCCGCCGCTGTTGAGCCGCGCGCGCAGCCGCTTCACGAAGCCCTCGCGCGCGGGAGCCGCCTGCTCCTTGTTCTTTTTATCTTTCCGCTTGAACACGGGCAAAAATCTGCGGTGCCGATACCATTAGGTGAGCGAAAGCGGGAAGTCGAATGAGCATGGCGAGAAACAAGACCCCCGTCCCCGGCAAGGCGCGAACGCCGCCGGGACGGGTGCGTATTGTAGCGGGAAAATGGCGCGGCCGCCGGTTGCCCGTTCGCGCCGCGCCGGGATTACGACCGACTTCCGAACGCGTTCGCGAAACCCTCTTCAACTGGCTCGCGCCCCGTATCGAGGGTGCGCGCTGCCTGGATCTCTACGCCGGCACCGGCGCGCTGGGGTTCGAGGCACTGTCCCGCGGTGCGTCCGAGGTCCTGTTCGTGGAGCAGTCGGACACGCTCGCGCAGGGCCTGGCGGAGAGCGCGCGCCTACTCGACGCCGCCAGCGCCTCCGTCCAGGTGGACGATGCCGTGCGTTTCCTGGAAAAAGGCGAGGTCCGGCAACGGGATATCGTCTTCCTCGATCCACCGTTCGGCGACGCCCGCATGGAGGAATTGTGTAGACTGCTGGTTGCAAGGCCGTGGCTTTCGCCCGGCGCCGCCGTGTACCTGGAGCAGGACCGCAAAGCGGGTTCGCTCATCCTGCCGGACGGCTGGCGCACGGCGCGCGAGAAATGCGCCGGGAACGTGCGTTACGCGCTGGTGACGGCGTGAGCGCGGTACCGCGGCGTTCACCTGGAGCGAGGATCACCGCATGTCAGTCTCCGCGATGTACCCGGGCACCTTCGACCCGATCACCCTCGGCCACGAGGACCTCGTCCGCCGCGCGACGCGGCTGTTCGACCGCGTCGTCGTGGCCATCGCCGCCAATCCGGGTAAGGAGCCGATGTTTCCTCTCGAAGAACGGGTGGAGCTGGCGAAATCCGTGCTCTCCGGGTTGGACGGCGTGGAGGTCACCGGCTACGAGGGGCTTACCGTGGAGTTCGCCCGTGAGCACGGGCTGCAGGTCATCGTACGGGGTCTGCGCGCGATTTCCGACTTCGAATACGAGTTCCAGTTGGCCAATATGAATCGGCACCTGACAGATGAAGTCGAGACCGCGTTCCTGACCCCCACCGAGACTTACACCTACATTTCCTCGAGCCTGGTGAGGGAGATCGCGAGCCTCGGCGGCGATATCTCGGAGTTCGTCTCGCCCGCCGTCAAGCGCGCCCTGCTAGAGCGCTGCGGGCGCGCCTAGGAGCCCGCCATTCGCGGGCGATGCACGGCGTACCAGAGGAACAAGACGGCATGACGGCAGCTGCGGCCGCTGGTGTGGGCGATAAACGCAGGAGATTCCGGCTGCTGTACCGCCTGGAAGCCGAGCTCGAACCGATCATGTTCCTGCTGGCGATCCTGTGGTTATGGTTCTTTATCGTGGAACTGGCGCACGGGCTGGCGCCCTGGCAGCAGAAGGCGATCGTCGCGATCTGGATTGCGTTCATCTTCGAGTTCCTGCTGAAGCTCTATCTCGCACCGCGTCGCCTGCAATACCTGCTGAAGAACTGGATCGCCGCCGTGGCGCTGGTTGTGCCGGCCTTTCGCACCCTCCGGCTGCTGCGCGCCCTGCGCATTCTGCGCACGGCGCGAATTGCCTCGACCGGGCGCGTGGTGCGCGCGCTGACATCCGGCCGCCGCCTCTACCATGAGCTGAAGGAAGCGCAAGGTCCCGCGCCTGAGCCGGAAATGGACGTCGGCCTGCTCGTCATGACCAGCCCCTCCGGCGATGCCGCGCGCCTGGAAGCGCTGGCGTTGACGATGACGGAGCCGGTGCGCGAGGAAATGGAGGCTGCCACCGGCTTGCGCTGGAACTTTCATGCCGCAAGTTCCCGGCAGCTGCAATCCGACGACGCAAGGCGGCCGTCGGAGTTCCTCGACGAGGCGAGCATGAGTATGGCCGAAGGGCCGTACGACATGATCGTCGTCATCACCGATGTCGTGCTAGTGGCACGCGAGCGGCAAGTGCAGACCGGCGTCGCCTCGCCGACGGCCAGGATCGCCGTGATCTCCACGCGCCAGCTCATCGCCACGGAGCGCGGTTTGCCACCGCGCGAGCTGGAGTCGCCGGCTGTGGCTTTGAATGCATCCACGTTGCTGTTGCAACTGATCGGCCGTATCTCGGGCCTCGATCGCGACAGCGAAAGCCCCGTCATGCGGCGCTTTGCGTTCCGCGAGTCGAGGCGCTCCGTGCCGCAGTTCAATAAGAGCGAGCGCGTAGCGCTGTCGGGTGTCGGCGAGCGGCTGCCGGAACGTGAGCTGCGTGGCGAGGCGCGGCTCGCATCGCTCGTGTTTCACGTCCTGATGGCGCTGCGGCATCCCGCGCAGACGCTGAAACCCTTGTGGCGGAACAAAGCGCCTTTGCTGCCGCTCTCGCTGCCGGGCCTTGCCACCGCCGCCGTGGCGCCGTCTTTCCTGCTCGTGTTCACGGCGGAGATCTGGGACGTCGGGCTGGGCATGAGCAACAGGGTCGCTTTCGGGTACGCCAGCCTCAGCATTCTCGGGGCGAGCCTCTTCCTGGCGCGCGTGCAGTCGCTGTTCCTGCCGCGAAAAAAACGCAACGTGCTGACGGAGCATCTCGCCGTCGCCAACACCACGATCTTTCTAAGCGTACTTCTCGCCTGCGTCGGCCTGTTCCTGATGGTGGCCGTGCTCATGCTGGTCATCGAATTGTGGGTGTTTCCCGCCGACCTGATGCAGACCTGGCCCACCCTCGACCAGCCGGCCGCCGCCTTCGGCGACA
>DATABW010000172.1:0-2846 GCA_036259375.1 Woeseiaceae bacterium | reverse complement strand
CGCAGAGGCCGGCGGGGTTCGGCTGGACCACGTACACGGCATCGGCCGGGCCGATGCGGCCGCCGTAGTAGCCGAGGATGTCCGACTTGCCCGGGGAGATCACGAAGCAAAGGCGGGTGGCGCCGCCCGCGATCATACGTTCGACCAGGTATTCGCTGACCGCGCGCGGGCGTTCCGTCCGGCCGTCGAGGCGGCTGCCGACGGGAAGGAGCTCCTTGGAGAACGCGAGCGGCTGGATGCGATTACCCGCTCCTGCGGCTGGAATGATGCCCCACACGGTCAGACCTCCCTCACCGAGGCCGGCGCTGTCGACGGTGACGGCCGCGCCGGCGCGCCGGCCGGGCCGCCTTCCAGGATCCCTACGAGCTCTCGCACCCGGTGGGCCGCTGTGTGCTCGTCCAGGACCCGCTCGCGCGCGCGGTGGGCGATGACGGACAGTGTGGCCGGCGGCAACTCGAGTGCTGCCATGGCGTCCCTGGTGCCGTGGGCGACGAGTACCTCGGAGCCCGGTTCAAAGAAGGTGTCCAGCCCTTCCAAGTCATCGGTCAGGATTGGCGTACCGCAGGCGGCGGCTTCGAACAGCCGTCCCGACGGGCAGTAGCCCATGTCACGCATGGCGCGCCGGGTCACGTTCAGGGTAAGGCGGCTCGAGGAGTAGAAGACCGGGTGCCGCTCCGGCTCCACGTGATGCACGAAGCTGATGTTGTCTGCCCACGGAAATTGCTGCGGGTACTTTGAGCCGCCGATCAGGAAGCGCATCGACGGCAAATGCCGCGCCGGCTCGATGAGCAGCTGCTCCAGCGCAGGCTGCCGGTCCTCGGCATAGGTCCCGAGCCAGGAGAGATCGTTGCCCCAGCCCGCCAGCGGTTCGGCGGGTCGGTGCACGTCCGGGTCCACGCTGCCGTAGAGCGGCGCCACCCGACGGGCGCCGAGGCGGGTGCGGAGCGCATCGAGGGCGCGCCCGCCGGTGTAGCTCAATACGAGATCGAAATCGCGCAGCCCCCGGGTTCCGAGGTACGCGACGGCCCGGCCTGCCTGCAGGTGCTCCAGGGTCACGGGCGTATCCATGTCATAGAAGACGCGCAGCGGGACGTTCGAGTCCAGCACCAGGTTTGAGGCCGCAATGCCGTCGGCGCAGTAGGAGGTCACCATGGCGACGTCCGCGCCGGCGATCTCCCGCCGCGCGAGCGAAGCGGCGACGTCCCAGTCGCGGTAGAGCTGCAGCGTGCCGCCCCCGGGCAGGCTGTGCAGGTCGCGGTGATCGGCGTAATACGCGACGTCCCGCTCGAAGAACACGACGTCGTGCCCCTCTGCGGCCAGGGCGCGGCAGAGGCCGCGCCACAGCGTGGCGTGCCCGTTCCCCCAGGAGGAACTGACGGTGAGGCCGAATATGACCAGCTTCATCTGCTGCACCTGTCCTTTGCCGGCATGCGGCGGAAGGGTACTCTGGATGCTCACGCCCGCAGGCGAAGCAGGGCGGCCGTGGACCAGCTCGTACGTGGATGTAGGATGTGAATCGCGCAGGCGGTTCGAACGGCGCCTGCGGTGACCGAATCGGGGGTGCGGAAGGCAGCATCGCACCCGGTATCTGCATGATTCCGGGAGAAACCGGCTGCTGTCAAGAGCAGAGCTGGTCGTGAGCTGCCTCGAGACCCCCTGCGCGGATGCCAGGAGGCGCCGGGGTTCGGTTTCGGGTGCCCTTGTCAGCCGGCGGTGGTTTTTGTATCATGCGCGGCCTTCCAGATGCGGGGTGGAGCAGTCTGGCAGCTCGTCGGGCTCATAACCCGAAGGTCGCAGGTTCAAATCCTGCCCCCGCTACCAATCTACCTTCCCCGGCCGTTCTCGCATAATTGGCGGCAACGGCCGGGAAGTTCGCGGTCAGAAAACGTTCCCCGTCCTGGATTGCCGGAACGACCGTGATTGGCCCGATACAGTTTGCACGCAGAGCCTGTGTCATCGTTGCCGTCCTCCCGTGGACGTTGCCGACACTTCTAGTTTGCGTCGCCAAGGCTGACCAATCGGTCGCCGCAACGTGACCAATACGTGAACGACCGCATCTCCTCCATCTCGTTCGCAGTACGGCGACGACGCCTGTCGTTCTTCAACCGGCCGTCAGTTTCGCATATCGACGGCAAGGTTACGGTTCGGCGACACCTCTTTCACTGTCACGACGCTACCGTTAGAACATCACAGGTTTTCCTGGACGTTTAGCGGAAGTGAAAACGACAGTAGATCGATAATGGTGTGTGCTGTCGGTGGCGCCCGGCGACATGTCAGCTCGCGGTCACTGCCGGTCCGTCAAGTACAACTTTGTTATATCGCTTTACAACCGGACAGGAATCGCCCGCGTAAACTGTCGCCATGGAATGGCATGAGTGTCCCTTTGTACCAGCGGCTCGAATACCTCGGCCTATAGGGCTGCCCTGCCGCGAGCCAAGGCGCAGCAAGATTGACCTCGAAATCACCACTTCGCACCAGGTCTCGCCATGTTACGTAGTTTCCATCAAGCTGTTTTCGGGATGCAAAAGGCCCTTTTGCTGCTACTTGCGGCAACTCCCGCTGTTGCCGACGTTGGCGCGATATCGGTAGAGGTCGTCGATGCCGTGACGCGCCGGCCCGTCGATGGTGTGACGATTACGGCCGAGTCGCGTGACGACGATGTAAGCTCGGCAACGACAGATAATGGCCGGGCGCTGCTCGACGGACTGGAAGCCGGCTTCTTTGAGTTGCGTGCAGAATCGGCGGGATACGTCACGGCCGTCGAGCCCGCGGTCCGAGTACTGGAACGACGCACAGGCCGTCTTCGCTTCGAACTGCAGCCGGTATCCGACTCGATAGACGAAATC
>DATABW010000171.1:0-3431 GCA_036259375.1 Woeseiaceae bacterium | reverse complement strand
GCCGTCGCGATCGCGGGTGAGCTGCAGATCGCCGACGACGCGCTCGTTCGCGCGCTCGAAAAATTCGAAGGCATCGACCGCCGCTTCCAGAACTACGGTGATATCCGCACCCGCGCGGGCAAGGTGATGCTGGTCGATGATTACGGCCATCATCCGACGGAGATCGATGCCACGGTCGCGGCCGCGCGTGCCGGCTGGCCCGACCGGCGCATCGTGCTGGTCTTCCAGCCGCACCGCTACAGCCGGACGCGCGACCTGATGGACGATTTCGCGAGCGTGCTCGCCGTTGCGGACGTGCTGGTGGTGTTGGAAGTCTACGCGGCGGGTGAGACCCCGATTCCCGGCGCCGACGGGCGGGCTATCGCGCGCGCGGTGCGGAGCCGGGGCGGCGTCGAGCCGGTGTTCGTAGAAGCTCTCGACGCCCTGCCGGCGGTGCTGGAGGACCTGCTCGAGCCCGGCGACCTGCTGCTGACCATGGGCGCCGGCGACATCGGCTCGATGGCGGGACGCCTGCCCAGCCTGCTCGCTCGCAAGCCCGAACTGAAGGTGCAATCGTGACGGCGGCCCTGAAATTTCCGTCCGTGCGCGGCGAGCTGCGGCGGGACGAGCCGTTCGCCCGCCACACATCCTGGAGGGTCGGGGGAGCCGCGGAGCTCTGGTTCAAACCGGCCGATCTCGAGGACCTGGCACAGTTCCTGCGGGAGCTGGATGCGACGATGCCGGTGTTCTGGTATGGCCTCGGCAGCAACCTGCTGGTGCGCGACGGTGGCCTGAAAGGCGCGGTAATCGCGGCGGCGGGTGTGTTCCGCGACTTAGACCGCGTTGCGCCGTACCGCGTGCGCAGCGGCAGCAGCGTGCCCTGCACGCAGCTTGCGCGCCAGTGTATTCGCTGGGGCGTCGGTCCTTCCGAATTCTTCGCGGGCATTCCCGGCACGGTCGGGGGTGCGCTGGCGATGAACGCCGGCGCGCACGGCGGTGAGACCTGGGAAAGGGTGCTGCGCGTTCGCACCATCGATCGGCAGGGAGGGATCCACGAACGGGAAGCCGCCGAGTACTCGGTCGGCTACCGCCACGTCGGGGGACCGCCCGGCGAATGGTTCGTCGAAGTTATCTTCGAATTCGACCCCGCCGTCGTGCCCCGGATGGACACGTTGAAAGCGATGCTTGCGCGCCGCAAAGAGACGCAGCCGCTCGGCCTGCCGAGTTGCGGCTCCGTGTTTCGCAATCCGCGGGGGGACCACGCCGCACGGCTCATCGAGACGGCCGGCCTGAAAGGCCACCGCATCGGCGGTGCCGAGGTTTCGCCGAAGCACGCCAACTTCATCATCAATCGCGGCCAGGCGACGGCGGCAGACATCGAGGCGCTGATCGATCACGTGCAGGCGACGGTCGCCCGCGTGCACGGCGTGGATCTCGTGCACGAGGTCCGGATCGTGGGCGAGGAGGCGGCATGAGCGCGGCGCGCGAACGACGCATTGCAGTCACGGAGGCGGCGGAGTTCGGCCGCGTGGCGGTGCTGCTCGGGGGGCGCTCGAGCGAGCGCGAGGTTTCGCTGGACACCGGGACAGCGGTACTCGAGGCGCTGCAATCACGTGGCGTGGAGGCGAAGGCGTGGGACCCGGCGGAACGGGACTGGCGCGAGTTCGCGGCAGCCGGCTTCGATCGCGTATGGATCGCGCTGCATGGGCCCGGCGGCGAGGATGGCGCCGTGCAGGGAGCGCTGCAATGGCTGGACGTGCCGTACACAGGCAGCGGGGTACTGGCCTCCGCACTGGCGATGGACAAGGTCCGCAGCAAAAAAATCTTTTCGGCGGCGCGCATCGCGACGCCCGACTACTTCGTTATCGAGGAGGCGGCGGACGCAGCGCGCGCTGCCCGCGAGCTCGGCTTCCCGCTCGTGCTGAAGCCGGCGGGCGAGGGGTCGAGCGTCGGCATGACAAAAGTCAACGCGGCGGACGAGCTCGAAGCAGCCGTCGACCTGGCGCTCGGGTTCGGCGGCGTTTCCCTGGCGGAGCGCTGGATCGCCGGCTGCGAGATTACGGTCGCCGTGCTGCAGGGCGAGGCGTTGCCGAGCATACGCATCGAGACGCCTCGCGTGTTCTACGACTACGAAGCCAAATACGCGGCTGACAGCACGCGCTATTACTGCCCGGGCACCGATGACGCGAAAACCGCGCGGCGCTGGGGCGAGTTGGCGCTGGCGGCGTTCGAAGAGCTCGGCTGCTATGGCTGGGGCCGCGCCGATTTCATGGTGGACGGCGACGGCACGCCCTGGGTGCTCGAAGTCAACACCGTTCCCGGCATGACCAGTCACAGCCTGGTGCCCATGGCGGCGAAAGCGGCAGGCATCGATTTTCCCGAGTTGTGCTGGCGAATTCTTGAAACGAGCGTGACCCGTAACGGCGCGCGTGTAGAAAGGCAGGCGGCGGCGAATGGCGCGTAAGCAGGCAAAAAAGAGAAAGCAGCGCAAGGCGCGGAAGTTCAAGCTGCCGAAGATCGCCTTCGGCAGGTTGTCCGCCGTGCCGGCGGCATTTCTCGTCGTCTTTCTGTGCTACGAGACGAGCGCCGCGCTGCTCGACCGCCCGATCCGTGCGATCGCGATCCAGGGCCCGTTCGAGCGCGTGAGCGCGCTCGAGATCGAGGCCGCGATCGGCGACGAAGTGGACCGCGGCTTCGTCAGCGCCGACCTCGAGGAGATCCAAAAGCGGATCGCGGGCCTGACGTGGATCGATAAGGCGAATGTCGTCAGGCGCTGGCCCGACACCCTGGAGATCGAGGTGACGGAGCAGGTCCCCGCCGCATGCTGGGGAGAGCGCGGTCTCATGAATACGCGCGGCGAACTTTTCGTGCGCAATGCCCGCCACGTCCCGGCGGAACTGCCGCGGCTATCCGGTCCGGAGGGCCACTCGGCGGAGGTCGCGCGTCGCTACCTGGAGATTCGCCGGCACCTCATTCCCCTCGGGCTCGATCTCCGGCGCGTGCACCTGGACGCGCGCGGCGCCTGGAACCTGACGCTCGCCAATGGGGTGGAGGTCCGGCTCGGCCGACGCGATACCGACACGCGCACCGATCTCTTCCTGGATGTAGCCGCGAACATCGTGTCGCGTCGTGAGGGCGACATCGAGTTCGTCGATATGCGTTACAGCAACGGGTTCACGATCGGCTGGGACGACGGGGCGAGTCCGCCTGGACCGGCTACTCCGGACGCCTCCCGCCCCGCAATGGTGGCCGGCGATTTACCGCCGGGAGCGCGCCATGCGCCTGACCTCCCGGTTCCCTTGCAGGCCCTCGCGGATCGTTCCGAATGAGCAAGCGCGGCGACAAAAATCTGATCGTCGGACTCGACATCGGCACGTCCAAGGTCGTGGCGATCGTCGGCGAAGTAAACGACGGCGGCGGCATCGAGGTCGTCGGAATCGGCTCGCACCCCT